>JACPOH010000118.1:8132-26553 GCA_016185075.1 Aquabacterium sp.
CAGGCCCAGCAAGGTGGCGCCATAGCGCCGCCAGTAGTGGATGCGCAGGCGGTCGGCCTCATCGCGGGGCAGGCCCAGTTGCTGCTCGATGTAGTCGGTCATCGAGCCATTGAGCCGCCAGAACACCGCCGCACTGGCGTCGTGCAGGGTGTTGTCCAGATCAAATAACCAGATGGGCGAATCTGAAGACATGGGGCGCGAGGTGCGTTAGAGGCAAGCTGAAAGGACAGCCGCCCACCAGCAGGCCGCCAGCGTCCGCCCCCTTGAGGGGGAGCGCCAAAGGCGCTTCGGGGGTGGTCAATGACTGCGGATCATCGTGCCATAGGCCGACTCTGTCAGGATCTCCAGCAGCATGGCGTGCGGCACGCGGCCATCCACGATGTGAACGGCATTCACGCCGCTCTTGGCCGCATCCAGCGCACCGGCAATCTTGGGCAACATGCCACCGCTGATGGTGCCGTCGGCGATCAACTCGTCGATGCGGCGCGCGGTCAGGTCCGTCAGCAGGTTGCCTTGCTTGTCCAGCACACCCTTGATGTTGGTGAGCAGCATGAGCTTCTCGGCCTTGAGGATCTCGGCCAGCTTGGAGGCCACCAGATCGGCGTTGATGTTGTAGCTCTCGTTGTGCTCGCCAAAGCCGATCGGGCTGATGACGGGAATGAACTGGTCGTCCTGCAGGGCCTTGACCACGCTGGGGTCGATCGACTCGATTTCACCGACCTGCCCGACATCGTGCTCCTTGCTGGGGTCTTCCAGATCAACCAGCTTGAGTTTGCGCGCGCGGATCATGCCGCCATCACGGCCTGTCAGGCCCACCGCCTTGCCACCCGCGGCATTGATCAGGCCCACGATGTCCTGCTGCACTTCACCAGCCAGCACCCACTCGACCACTTCCATGGTTTCTTCGTCGGTGACACGCATGCCCTGGATGAACTGGCCCTTCTTGCCGATCTTGTTGAGCGCTGCGTCGATCTGCGGCCCACCACCGTGCACCACCACCGGGTTGAGGCCCACCAGCTTGAGCAGCACGACGTCTTCCGCGAAGTCGGCCTGCAGCTCCGGATCGGTCATGGCGTTGCCGCCGTACTTGATGACGATGGTCTTGCCGTGGAACTTGCGGATATAGGGCAGCGCCTGGGCCAGGATCTCGGCCTTGTCGCGCGGGGCGATGCTGGCAACGGAGTCGGATTGCGGCAGGTGGGTGGAGGCGGTCATGGACAACTCGGAGCGATGGACGGGACAGGCATTTTAAGAGCCATCGGCAGGCACAAGAAAAAAGCCACACGCATGGCCGAAGCCCCACGTGTGGCTGGCAGACCTGTCAGGCCGACAGGTACCGCGCGCGGATCAGCCCTGGCGACGCGCGTTCTTGGTCACGGCCACGCCCACCAGGCCCAGGGCCAGCATGGCCCAGGTGGTGGGCTCTGGCACGGGCGCAGGCGTTGGCGCCTTGGCCGTGAAGGTCAGGGTGCCCACGTTCTGGGTGGGAATGGGCACGGCGATGCCGAGCGTCTTGGTCACGGCGCCCAGTCCCGCGCTGCTCAGGGCAAATGCGCCGGAGACACTGCCACCGTTGACCAGGGTCGAGAAGTCAGGTGTCAGGGGGGCCACGTTGAACACGGCAACGTCGTTGAAGTCGTGCTTGACCGTGCCGTTGACGAAGTGGATGTCACCCGTCACCGTGGCGTTCGTGTTGTTGTAGACCAGGCCATCAAAGGTCATGGCGCCGTTGCCAGCAATGGTGAAGGTCAGTGCCGCGGTGGGGTCCCAGGTCAGCTGGGTGCCACCGGCTACCAGGTCAGAGGTCGCCGCGCTGAAGGTGTTGTTGGTGTAGGTGCTGGCACCCGAAGCGCTGATCGTCACGCCGAAGAAGCTGAACGAATCGGTCAGGGCCGGCAAGAAGGCCACGTCAGCGGAGGTGGTGGCCGAGGCAGCCGAGGAGGCGGCCAGCAAACCGGTTGCCAGTGCCAGTGGCGTCAGGCTGCGGAAAAACGATGTGAGCATGTCACTCCCGTATGAAAGGCAAGGGCACCAGCGGCGGTATGCGCCGGAGCCTGTTTAAATTGGTTTGGGCGCATGGTAGGGGAACAACTCGGCCGCGCACCCTGTAAGCATTTGAAAACCCACCAGATGAGGGGGCGGCCGGCAGGTCAACCCCCGGGCGCCCTGCTTCGTTGAGGATTGCGAGGGCACCGCCCTTTTAGGAGCACAACGTGAAACTGAACTTTGCCCGCCCCCTTGCACGCCCATTGGCCGGCCTGATGCTGGGATTTGGCGTGGCCCTGGCGGCAGCTGCCCAGCCGGTTGACGGCGAGGTCATGCGCGTGGATCAGGAAGCCGGCAAGATCACGCTCAAGCACGGCGAGATCAAGAACCTCGACATCCCGGCCATGCAGATGGCCTTCCGGGTGGCCGACCCCAACTGGCTCAAGACCCTGCAGGTGCATGACAAGGTCCGCTTCACGGCCGACAAGGTGGGTGGCCAGTTCACCATCACCAGCATCGAAGTACGCAAGTAAGCACCTCCAAAAAAGAAGGCCCCAACGGCGACCGTTGGGGCCTGTCTCGCTGCATTAGTCCTCCCTGGACGTGATTCTGTGTTGACAGCGCTGCGTCTGCACTTGTTAGCTGGGCTTGCGCCTGTGGTGTGCAGTTGCCGCCAGTCTAGTGTCCGAACATGTCAGATTTGGCATATCGGCCAGGGACGTGGTTACAAGATGCAATCCCATGTTCATGTGACCACACCATATCCCACAGAGTGAAATCAGGTCACATATCAGGTCACATGAATGAGGAAGGCAGTCATGGTCAGGTAACGCATGAACTTGCCGATCCCCATGTACAGCACGCAGGGCCAGAACGGCAGACGCAGCCATCCGGCCACGGCGCACAAGGGGTCGCCCACAATGGGCAGCCAGGACAGCAGGCATGCCGGTGCCCCGTAGCGCTGCAACCATTGCAGGGCCCGGTGATCGGCCGGTTTGTCATGCCCGGGCCGCAGCGCCGGCGCCTGACCCGTGTCATGACGGACACGGTCGGCCGCCTGCCGAGCGGCGAAGCCCATCCACCAGGTCAGAGCCCCACCCAGCGTGTTGGCCAGCGTGGCCACGCCAATGGCCGGCCAGAACAACTCCGGCTGGAGTTTGACCAGGCCGAAGACGGCCGGCTCGGAGCCCATTGGCAACAGCGTCGCCGACACAAAGGCAATCACGAAAATCGCACCCAGGCCAACCTCGGGAATGGCCAGCCAGTGCAGCAATGCGGAAACCCCCGCCATCAATGCATCTTCCATGGCTGCATTGTGAGGGGCTTAGGGCGACCCTGGTGCGCCCAGGGGCGCACGGACTCAAGGCAGGTGGGTCAAGCGCGACGGCGGGCAGCCACGCCCACCAGGGCCAGGCCCAGCAGCGCCAGGGCATAACTCTCGGGCTCTGGCACGGCGTTGATGCTTTGCATCTGCAGGCCACCGCTCACACCTTTGGCCAGCAGGTCGGCATCGGTGAAGCGGAACATGTAGAACTTGTTGTCACCGGCCACGCCAGGCACGAAATCGTTGTCATTGGCCAGCAACAGGGTGTGATACGTCGTGCCCCCCTCGACCAGATCCTGACCAAAGGCCAGCCCCTCCAGCTTGGCGGGAATCTGGGTGTCGGCATAACCAGCGGCCTTGAGCAGGGCCACGAAATCCACCAGTTGCGTCTTGGCCAGCAGTTGCCCCTGCAAGGCGGCATCGCCACTCAGCCCGGTCACATCGGTCGTGGCGCCACTCAGATCGATGGCCCACATCTGCTTGATCACCGCACTGGAGCCATCACCCAGGCCCTTGCCATCGCGCGGCAGGAAGGCCAGCGTGTGGTCATTGATGGCGACGATGTCGCTGTTGTTGTAGCCCTTGCCGTTGATCTGGTTGCTGACAACGTATTCCTTGGTGTTGCCCGTGGCGATGTCGATTTCGACGATGCGGTTGGTCTTGCCCGCCGAGGTGTCGCCGCCGTCTTGCAGCAAGGAGGACTGCATGATGCCGTAGAGCTTGTTGCCGTCCGGGCTGATGGCCAGGCCTTCCATGCCCTTGTTGGCCACGCGGCCGACGGTGTTGCCGCTGATCTCGTTGGCGCCGATGGCGCTCTGGTTGGTCGCAGCCAGATTGCTCGGCAGCGTGAACGAGCGGATGCGCTCGCCGGTGGCGCGGTCAAACTGGTAGACGTAAGGGCCGTATTCGTCGGACACGAACACGCTCTTGCCATCCTTGGAGACACGGATGGACTCGGGGTCGAGCCGCGCGTTGTTCGGGTTGCCGGAGCTGCCCGCCACGAAGCCGTCGGATCGACCGGTGAAGTAGTACTTGCCGTTGCCGTTGATGCTGGGCACGCCGCTGGGCAGGCCGGGGGTGCTGCCGTAGTTCAAGGGCGTGCTGCTCCATAACAGCGTGGTGCTCTGCATCGTCGGGGTGACGGTATAGGGCACGGTGCCGGCAGGCACCAACGACGGCGTGGCCGTGACGTTCAGGTTGATGGTGTTGAAACGAGCGATATAGGAGGTGGTGTTGTCCACCGGTGTACCACCCGAATAGACCACGGCGTTAGGGCCACGATCGGGCAAGGCCAGGAAGGTGCTGCCTCCCGCCCAGGCCAGGCCAGAGCCCATGCCACCGAGGATGCTGGCGGCGTTGCCGTTTTCCAGGGTGCCGGTCAGGCCCGACAGATCGCTGGAGCCGCCCAGCGTACCGATGCCGATCAACTCGAAGGCCGCATGGGCAGAGCCCATGGCCGAACTCAGAACAAACACACTGGCCAGACGGGAGGCCACGGGGCTCAAGGCGAAACGCATGGGGACTGCTCCAACAAGGGGGTTACAACGCAGCGCGGCAGCTTGCCTGCTCTTCGTGACACTTCCTTGAATGCCCCATGGCCATGAAAAAAGCCGGGGCATGCCCGGCTTGGCTGTGACGCCGAGCGCGCATGCGCCCGACACCTCGGCTCATCAGTAGCTGTAGCCCACCATCAGCGAGAACACGGAAGGGTGGAAGCGGTAGGACAAGTTCTGCTGGCTCGTGTTGGTGCGGATGGTCACGTTGTTCTTGACGGCCGCCGTGGTCCAGCCTGCGCTGGCCGACCAGTTCTTGTCGAACTTGTAGTTGACACCTGTCTGAAAGGCCAAGCCAATGGAGTTCGTGGAGCTGATGCGCACGGGGCCGTCGTTGTACAGCGTGTCGCCCGCACCGGTGGACGTCACCTTGAAGTTGGTGTAGTTGACGCCCACGCCCACATATGGACGCAAGGCCGAGGAGGCATCCAGGAACTTGTAGTTCAGGAACAAGGTGGGCGCAGACTGCTTCACACGGGCGACCGTCACGCCATCGTACTGAGCCACGTGCGCGGCAGCTGCATAGCGCGTGTATGCAGCCGTTGCCACAGCGCCCGCCGAAGAGCCATAAGAGCTGAACTGGTTGGCCGCCAGATAACCGATCACGGTCGCGGGATTGGACGACCCGGCACCAGCAACAGCCGATGCGTAAGCCGAAGCGCCACTCTTGATCTGGTCGCCCACACGCAGACGCACATCATGGGTGGGAGGCACGCCCAGAACCAACTCCGCACTCCAATGGTCATTGAAGTGGCGCTCGATGCTGAACAGCATCGTGGATTTGGGCATGACCTCCAGCTGGTTGCCAGGTGGAACATCGATCGTCGACCCGTTACCGACCGGCAGCGTTCCCTCGATGTCACCGCTGGTTGCGCGAGGATCAATCCGGCCTGCGCCGATCTTGAAGGTATAGGTCTGCGCCAAAGCGGCAAACGGGATCAGGCCGCAAGCCACCGCGCACAGCACCGCGCGAGCGTTCAACTGGAAGAGGGATGTTTTCATAAGTTCCGATGGAGGTAAAAATGCCGCCCCCGAGGGTTCCGGCTGGGACCGTACAACATTGCAGATTGACTGCAACAGTTGCACATTCTATGCAACGTGATTCAAACCATGTCCGGATCAAGGCGGCACACAACGCCCACTTGTGACGTATGGCACGGCCGAAATCCGCAGATCAAAATTTGATCGAAGGGGGTGCACAGGGTTCACCCGGACAGCTATACTCTGCCTCCTTTTTAAGCAGCCCTGAGCCCGCTCCACGCGTCTGGTCGGTCAGGGCTTTCCTGTCTCTTTCGGTCAAACGAGCCCGTCCGATTTTCCGAGAACCTTTCTCGCACCGCCCCGATGTCCAACGCCACCCTCCCCACCGGCACGCTGATGGTCGGCTCGATCGAGCTGCCCAATCGCCTGTTCGTGGCGCCCATGGCCGGGGTGACAGACCGCCCTTTCCGCATGCTGTGCAAGCGCCTGGGTGCGGGTTACGCCGTCAGCGAGATGGTGACCTCGCGCAAGGACCTGTGGAACAGCCTGAAGACCTCGCGCCGCGCCAACCACGAGGGTGAAACCGCCCCGATCTCGGTGCAGATCGCCGGCACGGATGCGGCCATGATGGCCGAGGCCGCCGCCTACAACATCGACCGCGGCGCCCAGATCATCGACATCAACATGGGCTGCCCGGCCAAGAAGGTCTGCAACAAATGGGCGGGCTCGGCACTGATGCAGGACGAAGCCCTGGCGCTGGACATCGTGGAAGCCGTGGTGGCCGCCTGTGCGCCGCGCAACGTGCCCGTGACCCTGAAGATGCGCACCGGCTGGAGTCAGCAGAATAAAAACGCCGTGCGCATCGCGCGCGCGGCAGAAAGCGCCGGCGTGGCCATGCTGACGGTGCACGGCCGCACGCGCGAGCAGGGCTACAAGGGTCACGCCGAGTACGACACGATCGCCGCCGTCAAGGCTGCTGTGAACGTGCCCGTGGTGGCCAATGGCGACATCACCTCGCCCGAAAAGGCCGAATACGTGCTCAAGGCCACGGGCGCAGACGCCATCATGGTGGGCCGCGCCGCGCAAGGGCGCCCCTGGATCTTCGGTGACATCGCCCACTACCTGGCCACCGGCACCCACCGTGCCCGGCCCTTGACCCTGCAGGTCAAGCAGTGGCTGGTCGAGCACCTGCATGAACACTATGGTTTGTACGGCGAATTCGCCGGCGTGCGCACGGCACGCAAACACATCGGCTGGGCGGTGCGCGCCCTGCCCGGTGGGGAGGACTTCCGTGCCCACATGAACACCCTGGACTGCATCGACAGCCAGATCCAGGCCGTGACCCATTACTTCGACGAACTCAGCCTGCACCACGACCGCCTGCCGGACGCGGCGCCCGCCCTCGACGAAGAAGACAGCGCCCACGAGGACCGCGCAACCTCGTGTGCCGCGAACTGACGAAGCATCATGAGCAAGAAGAACATCCAAGACTGCATCCGTGACAACCTGGAAGGCTACTTCCACGATCTGCGTGGCGCCGAGCCCAATGCCGTGTACGACATGGTCGTCAACGCGGTGGAGCGCCCCATGCTGGAAGTGGTGATGCAACGTGCCGAGGGCAACCAGTCCAAGGCCGCCGAATGGCTGGGCATCAACCGCAACACGCTGCGCCGCAAGCTGCTCGAGCACAAGCTCATCAAGTGAAGCATTTCCCCTGTATCCCCGCTCTTTGAACTGAAGGAAAAACCATGGCTTTGACCGCCTTGCTGTCCGTGTCCGACAAGACCGGCATCGTTGAATTTGCCCAGGCCCTGCACGCCCAGGGCGTGCGCCTGCTGTCCACCGGCGGCACCGCCAAGCTGCTGGCCGAAAAGGGCCTGCCCGTGACCGAGGTCTCCGAAGTGACCGGCTTCCCCGAGATGCTGGACGGCCGCGTCAAGACCCTGCACCCGCGCGTGCACGGTGGCATCCTGGCCCGTCGTGATCTGCCCGAGCACATGGCCGCCCTGAAGGAACACGGCATCGAGACCATCGACATGCTGGTGGTCAACCTCTACCCCTTCGCCCAGGCTACCGCCAAGGCCGACTGCACGCTGGAAAACGCCATCGAGAACATCGACATCGGCGGCCCCACCATGCTGCGCGCTGCGGCCAAGAACTGGCAGGACGTGGCCGTGATCATCGACCCGGTGGACTACGAGCAAGTGCTGTCCGAGATGAAGGCCGACGGCATCACCCGTTCGACCAAGTTCATGTTGGCCAAGAAGGTGTTCGCCCACACCGCCGCTTACGACGGCATGATCACCAACTACCTGACCTCGCTGGAAGCCGGTTCGGAGCTGGCCACCGAAGCCGTGCCAGCCAAGGAAGCCTACCCCGCCGTGTTCAACCTGCAGCTGCACAAGGTGCAAGGCATGCGTTACGGCGAGAACCCGCACCAGTCGGCCGCCTTCTACCGTGAAGCCTCGCCCGTGGTCAGCACCCTGGCCAACTGGACGCAGATTCAAGGCAAGGAACTGTCCTTCAACAACATCGCCGACGCCGATGCCGCCTGGGAATGCGTCAAGGCCTTTGAGGTGCCGGCTTGCGTGATCATCAAGCACGCCAACCCCTGCGGCGTGGCCATCGGTGCCGGCCCGCTGGAAGCCTATTCCAAGGCTCTGAAGACCGACCCGACCTCGGCCTTCGGCGGCATCATGGCCTTCAACCGCACGGTGGACGCCGATGTGATCGAAGCCATCAACGCCAACAAGCAGTTCGTGGAAGTGGTGATCGCACCGAAGTTCACCGATGCTGCCCGTGCGGCTTATGCCAGCAAGCAGAACGTGCGCCTGCTGGAAGTGCCTTTGACCGATGCCACACGCAGCCTGTCCAACGCCCTGGACTTCAAGCGCGTGGGCGGTGGCATGCTGCTGCAATCGGCTGACAACATCGACATCGTGGGCGACGTCAAGGTCGTCTCCAAGCTGCAGCCCACCGAGCAGCAGATGAAGGACATGCTGTTTGCCTGGACCGTGGCCCGCTTCGTCAAGAGCAATGCCATCGTGTTCTGCAAGGACGGCATGACCATGGGTGTGGGCGCCGGCCAGATGAGCCGCCTGGATTCGGCCCGCATCGCCTCGATCAAGGCTGGCCACGCTGGCCTGACCCTGCAAGGCACGGCCGTGGCGTCGGACGCTTTCTTCCCGTTCCGCGACGGCCTGGATGTGGTGGTCGATGCGGGCGCGACCTGCGTGATCCACCCGGGTGGCTCGATGCGCGACGACGAGGTGATTGCCGCTGCGGATGAACGTGGCATCGCCATGGTGTTCACGGGCACGCGCCACTTCCGTCATTGACCAGCCTGCGCTGACCTGCAAAAACCGACCACCAGCGTCGGTTTTTGTTTGCGCATATATTTCGCATGCGAAATATATTCACGACATGAGCAACGCGCCGCCTCCCCAGCCCACACCCTCGCCTCGCCCGCGCCTGGTCTTCCTGCTCAACAGCGCCCAGCGGCGGCTGCAAGCCTGGATCGGGGCCCAGCATGCGCAACACACCCATGAAGGCCAGGCATCGCCATCCGCCGCGCAAGCGGGCGCGCTGTTCGTGCTGGCCAGGCAAGACGGCGCCACCATGGGCCAGCTGGCCACCGAGCTCGATCTGGCGCCTTCGGCCGTCTCGGGCCTGATCCAGCGGCTGGAAGCCCTGGGCTGGGTACAACGCCGGCCCTGCCCGGAAGACGCCCGCACGCAACGGGTGTGGCTGCAATCGAGTGGCCGCGCCCAACTGGCGCCCTTGCGCAAGGCGCTGTCTCGCATCAACGAACAACTCACCGCGGGCTTCACCGAGGCCGAGTTGCAAACCGTGGCACGCTGGTTGAGCCATGTCCAGCAACTGGAGGCCGCGCCCATCCCGAAAGTCAAACCATGAACGCCCCCACTCCGACAACCGAACGCATCACCATCACCTGCGCAGACGGCGTGCAGTTGCAGGGCCACTTCGCTCGCGCCAGCGGCGGCACGCCGGGCCTGCCCGTGCTGCTGAGCCCGGCCACCGGCGTCAAGCAGCACTTCTACCTGCGCTTCGTGAGCTGGCTGGCCGCGCAAGGCCACGATGTGCTGGTGTTCGACTACCGGGGCATCGGGCTGTCGCGCCAAGGTCACCTCAAGCACAACAAGGCGACGCTGGCCGAGTGGGGGCAGCAGGACCAGGTCGCTGCGCTCGACTGGCTGCTGCAACGCACGGGCAGCGAGCAGGTGCTGATGCTGGGCCACAGCGCGGGCGGCCAGATGATCGGCCTGCTGCCCAACCACCGCCGCGTCGCGCGCCTGGTGGGCGTGTCGGCCTCTACCGGCTGGTTCCGCGGCATGCGCCTGGGATTTCGGCTCAAGGCCCGTCTGGGCCTGCGCTGCCTGGTGCCGCTGGGTACGCTGGTCAAAGGTTATGGCCCGACCTCGGCCGTGGGCCTGGGTGAAGACCTGCCCGCCGGGGTGGCACGCCAGTGGGGCCAATGGTGCGCGGCCGGCGGTTACGCCACCAATGCCGTGCGCGGCAAGCCCGCTCAGGATTTCCATGCCGAGGTGCGCACCCCCATCACGGTGCTGTACGCCGAGGACGACGACATCGCCACGCCCACCACCGTGGCCGACCTGCTGCGCACCTTCCCCGCCACACCCAAGCAGGCGCTGCGCATCAAACCGGCCAGCCATGGGCTCGAGGCGATTGGCCACATCGACTGGTTCCGCGCCTCGCACCAGGCCTTGTGGCCCATGATCGCATCGTCCTTGCGCGGGCAGCCCGGCTGACAGGCCTGACGAGGTTATCCTGTCGGCCTCATGATCATCCTCGGCATCGACCCCGGCTTGCAGACCACCGGCTTTGGCGTCATCGAATCCGATGGCCCGCGCCTGCACTATGTGGCCAGCGGCACCATCAAGACCAAAGAGGCCGCACAGGGCGACCTGCCCACGCGCCTGAAGCTGATCTTCGAAGGGGTGCGCGAGGTGGTCGGGCGCTACGAGCCGCAACAAGCCTCGGTCGAAATCGTGTTCGTGAACGTGAACCCGCAGTCCACCCTGCTGCTGGGCCAGGCGCGCGGTGCGGCCATTGCAGGTTTGTTGAGCACGCCGGCTTCGCCAACGGTGTCAGAGTACACGGCCTTGCAGATGAAGAAGGCCGTGGTGGGGCATGGCCACGCGGCCAAGGCCCAGATTCGCCACATGGTGATGCGCCTGCTGAACCTGCCACGCGAACCGCACAACGATGCGGCCGATGCCCTGGGGCTGGCCATCTGCCATGCGCACGCGGGCCACGCCATGGCGCAGATGGCCAAGGCCACCGACCTGTCTCGCCGCACACACGCCCAGATCAAGGGCGGGCGCGTTTATTGAAGGCTCACTGCCCATCCTTGATCAAGCGCCCTGCCTGCGATTGCACGGGGCGTGCGTTCATCGGATAGAGCTTGGAGAACACGCCGATCTGCTCGCGCGACATGCCTGCAGGTTGCTTCATCACCATCCAGAGCACACCCTCGGTACACGGCGGCGTGGTCAAGGACCCCATGTAGGTGTAGTACTGGCGCTGTTCGGGCAGCAGCTGGCTCAGGTCGATCTGGCTCAACGCGCCCTGCTCCAGGTTCTTTTCCAGCGGCAGGTTGTTCCATACCTGCTGCACCAGCGGGTGGGCCTTGCCCTGGTCCATCAGCACAGCCACCACGGCCAGGCGGCCATCCATGTCCTTGTGCACGAGGTGGGCCACCATCTCGTACTGGCGGCCGTTGATGCGCTCTTCGCTGGGGCGGTGGAAGTGGAACTGCACCAGCTCGTAGCGACGGCCCATCACGGTGATACCGTTGCCAGGTTCGACGTTGACCTGCACCGTGTGGCCGTTGTCGATCACGCGGAAGTTGGACGGGCGGTAGTCAAACTGGATCGGATCCAGCTGCACGGGGATGCCGTCGCGGATGTCAATTGGGCTCTGGCGCTTGCCCACCATGCATTGCTGGAACTCGGGCTTGAGTCGGCCCCAGCTCTCCGGGCCGGTGTCGCCGCTGTAGGCCCAATGCACGTCACGGCCGTGAGGGTCGGGCAAATTGGCCGCCGGTGCGCCAGGCTTGCCGCCTGCCGGTGCCGCGTCATGCGCGCCCAGCGGCAGCAGGGCACCATGCGGGTCGTTCATGGCCAGCTGGCCGCCAGCCTTGCCCGGCGCCTTGACAACGGGCTTGGGCCGCAGGCGCACCACCGGCGCGGCTTCGCGCTTGGTTCGCACCTCGGCGATCTTCTGGTCGATCAGATCGCGCAGTTCGGACATGGACACATTGGCCTTGGCATCCGACGCGCTGTCGGCCTTGGCCTCGGCCTTGCCGGGGGATTCGCGGCCCGATTCACGCCTCTCGGCCTTGCCCCCTTTGGCGGACTTGCCTTCGCCCCGCGGCTCTGACGCAGCTTCGGGCTTTTGAGCCTCGGCCTTCAGGTTGGGCTTGAGCGAGGGCTTGATGCTCGCTTCCTTGGTTTCGCCTGGGTCCAGCGCATCATCGCCGTGGCCGTGCCCCTCGGCCGCATAGGCGCCCATCACCAGGGCCATGCTGGCCGCCAGGGCAAAAATGGGGGCAAGACGCTCGCGCAACGCTTCTTTCATGGTCGGACTCTCCGCAATACGCCGGAGATTTCGGCCAGTAAAACGCAGAACTTGAATGCGCCAGCACGACCAGATGAGCTGGCTCAGGCCGCTCATGTGAAAAAAGTGTGAAGTCAGCCGATAGGCCGGATTCTGTGCAGCCCCGTGTCTCGCGACGCTGGGCCGTGACCGCCATTCCTCTGGGCCGCCTGTCACCAGAACGGCTCGATGCCACCTACCCGCACACTCTCCGAGCCGGATCAATGTGTGCCTATTTGGTGTTGCTGCGCGTAGAGATTGCCCGTTTCACCCCAGGCGGGCTTTGCCCGCCTGGGGTGCTGCTCGGTTCGTGCTTTCGCACGAGCCCTTGCCTTCGCAAGGGCCATCGGCTGACGCCGACGCCTCACAGACCACCCGTAGCGGAACCCGTCCGGACTCGTCTCTGTTGCTCTGATCCTCACCTTGCGGTGGAGAGGTGTTACCTCCTACGCTGCTCTGTGCAGTCCGGACCTTCCTCCAGTGCGACCTTTCGATCCTTGCACCAGCGGCGGTCTGGCTGACTCCACAGGCGGGATTATCGCCCCGCCAGCGCTCAAAGCCCAGCTTTTTCGAGGCTGCGCAGGAAGTCTTGCGGCTTCTGGAAGCCCACGACAGCGAAGGTCTCGTGCTCCATTTCCAGGCAGGCCGTGCACCAGTCGGCGTAAAAATCCAGCATCACAGGCTTGCCTTGCGCCTTGGCCTGCGCCAGTGCGGCGTCCAGCTCGGCCACGGTGCGCACGCGCTCGAAGGGCAGCACGCTGCGGTGGGCCGACACGGCAGGCGCAGCCCCCACCAGGGACTGCAGATAAGGCCAGGCCGGACGGGCCACCCACACGGCCATGCCCAGCATCAGCACGCCGAACAAGGCCTTGACCGCTTTCATCCAGGGCCCGGTGCGGGGCAACAGGCTGCCCGCGGACAGGCCCACCAGCAGCAAGGGCAGGCTCATGCCCCAGGCCATGGCATACAGGGCCGTGCCGCCCAGAACCACGTCATGCGTCTGGCTGATGTAAAGCAAGGCACCCGCCAGCGGGGCCGACACGCAGGGGCTGACCACCAGCGCTGACACCACGCCCATGGCGAACACGCTGATGAACTTGCCGCCTGGCAGCCGGCTGGATCCTGCGCCCAGCCAGCTCTGCACGGCAGGCGGCAGTTGCAGCTCGTACAGGCCGAACATCGACAAGGCCAGCAGCACCATCAAGACCGCAAAACCCAGCACCACCCATGGGTGCTGCAGATAGGCCGCCAGCCCCTGCCCCAGCAGGCCCGCAGCGACACCCAGCGCGGTGTACACCAGGGCCATGCCTTGCGAATAACTCAGCGCCAGCGCAAACCCGCGCCCACGGCTGACGTGCTCCTTCTGCCCCACGATGATGGACGAGAGAATGGGCACCATGGGCAGCACGCAAGGTGTCAGAGACAGCAGGATGCCGGCCAGCAGGAACACGGGCACCACCGTCCACCATTGACCAGAAGCGAGTGCGCGGCTGATGCCACCATCATCCCCAGCAGTTTGGGCGGGCTTGTCTGCCCCATTGGATGAGACTGGCGCCAACGCAGCCGCCGCCCCGGTCACCGACAGGATCTGGCCGTGGTCATCGAGCTTCAAGCGCAGCTGTTTTTTCTGAGGCGGGTAGCACAAGCCCGCATCGGCACAGCCTTGATAGACGATGGTCAAGGGCAGCTCGCCACGCAAGGTATCGGGCACGGTGACCTGGCCCGACACATCGCCGTGATAGACCTCCAGCACCTTGTCGAAGGTGGGATCATGCTTGGACTGGCCGGGCGGCAGCGTCCACTTCAGCCAGAGGGGGGGCGCCCCAGAACCCGCATCAACACGGGCTTCCAGCCGTTCACGGTACAGGTACACCGCACGCGCCAGCGTGAAATCCACCTGCAGCGTGTGCGGGCCGATCTGGCTCACGCTGGCCTGAAACGCCTGCTCCGGCGGCAGGAAAGTCTGTGCTCGCGCCGTACCCGCGCAAAGCGCCAGGATCACGCTCAGGATCAGCCATACCGCGCGCCAAGGCGCGACAATCCACTTGATGTCATTCATGACCGACATTCTGCCCTGCCTGGGCTTATCCTGTCCGGCTGGCGCCCTTTTGCAGCCACAACGCGTACCGACATCCAGGAGTTCAAGATGAAAGCCCTCAACATCCTCGACACCATCGGCAAGACGCCGCACATCCGCATGAACCGCCTGTTCGGCACCGGGCCCGAGGTCTGGATCAAGGCCGAGCGCGCCAACCCCGGCGGCTCCATCAAGGACCGCATCGCGCTGGCCATGGTGGAAGACGCCGAACGCAGCGGCGCCCTCAAGCCGGGTGGCACCATCATCGAGCCCACCTCGGGCAACACCGGCATCGGCCTGGCCATGGTGGCAGCCGTGAAGGGCTACCGCCTGATCCTGGTCATGCCCGACAGCATGTCCATCGAGCGCCGGCGCCTGATGCTGGCCTACGGCGCCTCCTTCGACCTGACCCCGCGCGAAAAAGGCATGAAGGGCGCCATTGCCCGTGCGCAAGAACTGGCCGCCGAAACCCCGCTGGCCTGGATTCCGCAGCAGTTCGAGAACCCTGCCAACATCGCCGTGCACGAGCAGACCACCGCGCAGGAAATCCTGGCCGATTTCCCCGACGGTCTGGATGCGCTGATCACGGGCGTGGGTACAGGTGGCCACATCACCGGCTGCGCCAAGGTGCTCAAGGCCGCCTGGCCCAAGCTGAAGGTGTATGCCGTCGAGCCCAAGGCCTCACCGGTCATCTCCGGTGGCCAGCCCTCGCCGCACCCGATCCAGGGCATCGGCGCGGGCTTCATCCCCGCCAACCTGCACACCGACTTGCTGGACGGCGTCATCCAGGTCGATGCTGAAGAGTCACGCGAATTCGCCCGCCGCGCCGCGCGTGAAGAAGGCATGCTGGTGGGGATTTCCTCAGGTGCCACGCTCAGTGCCATCGCCCAGAAGCTGCCAGACTTGCCGTATGGCGCACGCGTGCTGGGCTTTTGCTACGACACGGGCGAGCGCTACCTGTCGGTGGAAGGCTTCCTGCCGACCTGATGCCCTGAAGAAGCACCCGCCGCACCCCGTTCATGCCCACCCGACGCCACCACTTCCTCGACGACGCCTCATCCCCCTGGCCCATGCTCATCGCCTTGATCGCGAGCGTGCCGGCCTTCTATGACTCGATGATGCCAACGCCGGCCACCTGGGCGACGTGGATGTATGTGGTGAGCGGCGTGGTGATCCTGGTGTCGGCATGGCGCGTCCGCAAGCTGGCAGGCAGCCACCGCGCGGCGCACGCCAGCGGCAAGACCCGTACCTGGGGCCAGCACCCGATGGAGCTCCGGCTGGACTGGTTCCTCGGGGTGGCCCTGCTGCTCAATGCGGTGCTGCCGCAGAGCAACGAGTCCGAACCGGCGCTCATCTGGCGCCTGATCGTGGCCGTGCTGATGCTGTACAGGCTGCTGAAGATCAGCCTGCCGCTGTTCACCGAAACCGGGCTGGCCCGCCTGCTGGCCATGGGCGCGACGGTGCTGGCACTGTGCGGCATCGGCTTTTACTGGCTGGACCCGGAAGTCAACTCCCTGCACGATGGCCTGTGGCTGGCGTTCTCCACCGCCGCCACGGTGGGCTATGGGGATATCGTGCCCAGCAGCACCGCTTCGCGCATCTTCTCGGTGTTCGTGGTGCTGCTGGGTTATGGCCTGCTGTCGCTGGTGACGGCCAGCATCGCCGCGATGTTCGTGGGCACCCAGGAACGCAAGGTGGAACAGGACATCCTGCGGGACATGCATCAACAGTTGCAGTCCGTGAGGCAGGAGATCGTCGCCTTGCGCGAGGCCCTGGAGGACTTGAAGGCCGAGCAGCACGCAGATCAGCGCCCACACCAGCCTGAGCACGCGCCCGCCGAGCCCGCACGCACCACGCACACCGAGCAGTCCTGAGTGCGTGAACCCGCACGGGCTGCGTGCAAGCCAATTCGTTCAGGATTTCCTGAATCGGATTCCGTATTCTGCTGACAGACACGGCACAACACGCTCCCTATCATTCCCATGTACATGACAGGGATAACGGAGCGTGCATGCGGGAAAACCTCCCAATCACACAAAAAGAATATCCGGTTGACGAGTTCGAGACCCTGCTGTCCACCACGGACACCAAGGGTCGCATCCGTTATGCCAACGACGCCTTCCTGCGTGTGTCGGGCTACAGCAAGGAGGAGTTGTACGGTCAGCCGCACAACATGGTGCGTCATCCGGACATGCCGCCCGAGGCTTTGCGGACCTCTGGCAAACGGTGAAATCAGGGGCCACCTGGTCCGCGCTGGTCAAGAACCGCCGCAGCGACGGCGACCATTACTGGGTTCGCGCCAATGTCACACCCATCCGCGATGGGCAGGATGTGGTGGGCTACATGTCCGTGCGCACGCGCGCCACCCCGGATGCCGTGCGCGCCATGGCACCGCTGTACGAGGCCCTGCGCAAAGGCCAGTTGCGCAGCTGGTGCCTGCGCCAGGGCCGGCTCGTGCGCGCTGGCAGCCTGGCCTGGCTGGATCGCCTGCGCCACCTGTCCGTCGGAGCCAGGCTGGGGCTGGGCGTGGGCGCCATCGCCGCGGTGAGCCTGCTGGACCTGCTGCCGCAGAGCATGCCATCACGCGCCCTCGCCATCGGCATGATGGCCTGCACCTGTGCGCTGGTGCTCGCCTGGTGGCACACGACCTTGTTGCAGCCACTGGCTGCGTTGGTGACCCAGGCCCGCCTGGTGGCCAGCGGGCAACGGCCCCAAACCTTGTTTGCCGAACGGGGCGACGAAATTGGCGCACTGATGCGCGGCATCGAGCAGGCCGGGCTCAACCTCGTGGCATTGGGCTGCGACATCCGCGGGCAGGTCGAGAAGCTTCAGGGCTCGGTCACCGCCATGCAGGACGGCAACCTGGACTTGTATGGCCGCACGGCCCGCGCCACCGAGAAACTGGCCGAGACCGCCGCTGCCATGGAGGAGTTGGCCGCCACCATCACCGCCAACCAGGACACGGCACAAGCCCTCGCAGGTCTGGCGCGCGAGGCCGATGGCGCAACCGGTAATGGCAAGGCCATGATGGCGCGCACGCTGCAGACCATGCATGGCATCGCGCAGTCCGGCGTACGGGTGTCCGAGATCACCGCCATGATCGATGCGATCGCCTTTCAGACCAACATCCTGGCGTTGAATGCGGCCGTCGAGGCGGCACGCGCCGGCGAGCATGGCCGGGGCTTTGCGGTGGTCGCCGCCGAAGTGCGCGCCCTGTCGCAGAAAAGCGCAGACGCAGCCAACGAGATCAAGGCGCTCATCGAAGCCTCCAAGGCCCAGGTGGATGCCGGCTTGACGGTGGTGGCGCAGGCCGACGCCTCCATGGACAACATCCAGCGCGTGGTGGGCACGCTCAACCAACTGACCCAGGAGATACGCCAGGCCGCAGCACAACAGGCCGATGGCGTGGCCTGTGTGAACGCGGCCATCTCGGAACTGGAGGCCTTGACGCAGCAAAACGGTGAACTGGTGGAAACCGGCGCGGCGGCCACGATGTCGCTGCATGAGCAGGCCTCGAGGTTGAGTGAGGCGGCCTCGATCTACCAGCTCTGCCGCCAACCGTCCGCACCCGCATGAACCTCCGCCACACCATGGATGCAGCAGACAACACGCTGGCCAAAATGCGGCTCGCGCTGGATCACCACGCCATCGTGAGCGTCACCGACCGGCACGGCGTGATCACCCAGGTGAATGACCGCTTTTGCGACATCAGTGGTTATGCGCGCCATGAACTGATTGGCCGCACGCACGGTCTCCTCAAGTCCGGCCGGCATGACGAGGCCTTGTACCAGGATCTCTGGCGCACCATTGCCTGCGGCCAGATCTGGCACGGCGTGATCTGCAACCGCCGCAAGAACGGTG
>JACPOH010000367.1 GCA_016185075.1 Aquabacterium sp.
AAGCGCTCGCCCTCGGGGAACAGCACGGACATGGCGTCGAAGAAGCGCGTCTTGAAGGCGTCACCGCCGAACCAGTGGCGAGGGATGTCGCCATCGAGACCAAAGTCCAGGCCTTCGCGCACGGTGATGGGCAGCGTGGCTGGCAGCTGAGGCGGGGTGCGATCGGGCGCGGTCATGGCGGAACCTTTCGGATCACTTTGCCACGTACTTGATGAAGGCGGGGGCGTTGGTGCATGCCCGGGGGGCGCGTACGCGCTGAAACCGGTGGAAAGCGTGCGGGCTCCACGCGCCGCTCGACAGGCGAAAAAAAGCCACGACGCCCGAGGGGGTCATGGCTTGAAGCGCTGCGCCGGGCTCCAGGACGGCGACCGCCTGGGCCTCGGCTGCGCGTGAGGCATCACGCAGATGGCAGGAAGGACGTGGAGAAAAGCGTGGTGCCTCAATCTGGAGGTGAGGTGATCAGGCCGCGGCAGCGTAGACGGCTTCACCCGCCTGAATCGGGTCACCGGTGCGGTTGTAGGTGTCCAGCCAGATCCTGTAGCTGCGCATCTGCCCCATTTGCCAGGGGTGGAAGCCTGGCTTGTAGTACTGGATGTAGTGCCCGAACAGGGACAGGAACAGGCCGCCAGGACGGTACAGCCACCACAGGCCCTTGGCCCAGATCTTGGTGCGTTCCCAGCGGCTGAAGCCGTCGACCTTCAGCATGTAGCGGGTGACCAGCAGGGCATGGATGTTGAATCCCAAGGTGACCAGCATCATGGCCAGGATGCGCTGGAAGTAGTTGACCTTGGCCACCTTCTGCATGACGTCAAAAGCCACGGCCTTGTGCTCGACTTCTTCCATGGCGTGCCAGGCGTACATGGCGCGCATGCGGTGGTCGGCTTTGGCCAGCACGGTCTGGTCCTCGCAGAAGCTGTGGGCCATGATGGCGGTGAGATGCTCTGCCGCGGCCGTGTCGGCCAGTGTCATCTTCTTGGGCACCTTCTTGCGGATGACGTTGAAGAGGATGTGGTGTTCGATGCGCTCGAGCATGTCCACATCGATGCCTTGTGCTTTGAGGCGGTTGTTGTAGGTGGTGTGGACGATGCCGTGCTGGCCTTCCTGGCGCATGAAGTCCTTGATCTCCTGCTGCAGCTTGGGATCCGTGACCTGATCGCGGAAGTCCCGCACGCAGGAGATGAAGTAGCGCTCCCCTTCAGGGAAGATGGTCGACATCGCATCGAAGAAGCGTGTCTTGAAGGGGTCGTTGTCGAACCAGTACTTGGGGATGTCGCCATCGAGGCCGAAGTCCAGCTTCTCGCGCGGGATGATGGGCGGTGCTTTGCTCATGATGTGACTCCTTTGTTTGGTCGCGCAGGGAGGCGGTCAGGCGTGTGCCAGACCTTGGCTCAAGCCGGCATGCAGGCGGTTGCCTGCTTCAATGGGGTCGCCGGTTTCCTTGAGCAGGCGTACCCAGGGCTCGTAGCTGGGCACGACCGGGTCTTGCCAGGGGTGGAAGCCGGGCTTGAGGTAGGAGAAGTACTTGCCCAGCATCGGCAGGAAGATGCCGCCGGGCTTGTACAGCCACCACAGGCCCTTGGCCCAGATCTTGGTGCGCTCCCAGCGGGTGAAGCCGTCGGCCTGCAGCATGTGCTTCATGATGCGGAAGACGTGGTAGGGGAAGAGCAGTGTCACCAGCAGCATGGAGCTGATGCGCGTCCAGTAGCTGGCCTTGGCCACATCCACCAGTACGTCGTAAGCGACGCCCTTGTGCTCCATCTCTTCCATGGCGTGCCACACGTAGAGGGCGCGCATGCGCTCATCGGCGCCCGTGAAGATGTGTGGGCGCTCGACGAAGCAGTCGGCCATGATGGCGGTGATGTGCTCCGAGGCGGCGGTGATGCCCAGGGTGAACTCGCGCGAGAAGTGCTGGCGGATGATGCCGAACAGGCGCCGCTCCTGGCCTTCGAGGATGGCGTCCACGCCAATGCCGTGCTTCTTGAGGCGGTTGTTATAGCGGGTGTGCAGCATGCTGTGCTGCGCTTCCTGGCGGGTGAAGTCCTTGATGTCCTGAACCATCTTGGGGTCGGAAATCTTGTCCTTGAAGTCACGCACGCAGGTGATGAAGAACTTTTCGCCCACCGGGAACAGGGTGGACATGGCGTCGAAGAAACGGGTCTTGAACGGGTCGTTGTCCAGCCAGTGCTTGGGGATGTCGCCGTCCAGGTCGAAGTCCAGCTTTTCGCGCGGGATGATCGGGGGCGGTGTCAGTTTGGTCTTGCTCATGTTTTGTCTCCACGGACTCCAGCTGTCACAAGTTGTGACGGGCGTCTGTCAGGTTGAGACTTTAGGGATCCCCCTTGATCTGCGCTATGTGGAGCAGCGACAGCAAGGTAAGTTTGGCGACAGTGCCCGACTAGGGAAAACGCGGTGAATGGGCGGCATTCGGCCCAGCGTGTCTGGGGATTTCGGCTGGTTGGTGGCTGGCCTTGAGCCGCGAGCCAGCGGGGCGCTCAACCGCGTTGACGGCGGTATTGGCTGGGGGTGACCCCGGACCAGCGGGTGAAGGCCTGCGTGAAGCTGCGCCGGTCGGAAAAACCCAGGCGGTCGCTGATGTCCTCGATGGCCAGGGCGTCGTTCTTGAGCCACTGCTGGGCCAGCTTGTAGCGCACGCGGCCCTGGATGGCCGAGTGGCTGTCGTTGACCTCTTTGAGCCGACGCTGCAGGGTCCGCGCGTGCAGGCCGAGCTCTTCGGCCAGGGCGTCGAGGCCCAGACCCATGAGGCGCGGCTTGTCGTTGAAGGCGCGCTCGATTTGCTTGATCAGCTGCTGCCCTTGGTGACCACCGGCCCGCGCGGGCTGGGTTTCCGCGCGTTGGGCCACTTTCTGTGCCAGACGTTGGGCAGCCTGTTCATGCAGGATGGGGAAGGCGCCGCCCAGGGGTTGGTCCAGCAGGGCCCGGTCGAACCAGAGGGCATCCATCGGCGCTCCCCATTCGACAGGCGACTGGAATGCCGCCTCGACCTGGTCACTGTTGGCGTGGCGAGGGTGGCGCACGGTGATGCGGCCGATCAGCGCCTGTCCGCCCAGCAGCAGGCGGCTGAACTTGATGGTGGTGGTGATGACGCCTTCCGTGAAGGGCCAGGTGCGCTCGAAGGATTCGTCCGGGACGCTGAAGTTCAGGGCGATGCGGGCTTCGTTGCCGTTTTCGGCCAGGGAGAAGGTCAGGTAGGGGTTGATCAGCGGGGGAATCCATTCCAGCGCGCGGGCGGCATCACGCAGTGTGGCGCTGGTGGTGATGAAGGTTTCGACGTCCGACATGTACTCGAAGGCGAAGGTTTCGCCCAGCACGATGGGGAAATGGCGCTGGCTGTCTGCTCGGCGCGTGGCCTCCACACAGCGTTGCATCAGGCGCTGCATGGTGTCGCGCGAGATGGTGGAGGTCTCAGGATGGAGGCTGGACGTGTCGATGCCCTCTTGCCGGAAGATGGCCTCGATGTCGATGCCGCACAGACGGGCCGCGCGCACCCAGTTCGTCACGGTGACGAAGGGGATGGGCTGGTCGAAAGCGGTGTCCGTGGTCGGTTGGTTCATGGGGCCCGGGTCAGGCTTTGGCGGTGGCGGCCTCCGCGGCCGAGGTCTGGAAGTGCGCGAGCCATTTCAACACTTCCGCCGTCGTGAGGTCCGGCAGTTCGAAAGGATACAGGTGAGTGCCCTTGATCCACGACATGTTGCGCCCGACGAGCTGCTTGATGCCTTCGATGCCGACCTTGCGGGTCTCGCGCGACTGATCGCCGCCGATGAAGGCCAGCGGGCACTGGTGCGGGTGGCGACGGAATTCGTGCAGCAGGTTGTGCGGCATCGAGGCGTAAATGGCGGACTCGATGTCGCGGCGGAAGCTCAGCCTGCGCGACTTGCCGTCCAGATGGGTCTCGGTGCCGTGGGCCAGGTAGTCATTGAGCACGCGAGGGTGGAAGGCCGCAAACTTGGGTTTGGAGCTGAAGTGCTCGCGCGCGACTTGAAGGCTGGCCCATTCGTGGGTGCGCTGTGCCGCGACGCGTGCTGGCGTCACCACCCGGTCGAGGGTGCCGAACTTCTTG
>JACPOH010000368.1 GCA_016185075.1 Aquabacterium sp.
AGAAAGGGTCGTTGGCCACGACCAGCTCTTCGTTGAAGTGGCGGTGCTCGGTGGGCAGATAGGGGTAGTGAAACTGCTGCGACAGGGCCCAGATCACATCGTCGGGTTTGGCAAAGCCCAATGCCACGGCGGCCTCGCCGAATCGCACGCCATGCTCGCGTTGATAGTCCAGCGCGCGCTCGACCTGCTCGGCGCTGAGGCCCTTGGTGCGTGTCAGGATGTCGCCCAGCGAGGCTGGCGAATCGGCCGTGTCGGTGGCTTGTGCCGTGTTGTGCTGATAGGTCATGGCGGTATCAAGCCTTGTTGGGCAATGCAGGAAGGGGCGCGCGCTCGATCTGGAAGCGCTGGGATACATCCGCAGCCGGCTTGCGCTTCTTGAAGGAAGGGATGGCACCGATCACGCCGTGCTGCAGCAGCTGCTCCACTTCGGCCACTGTGCGCAGGCGGCGGTCCATGCGCTCCATGAGCAGCACGACCGACAAGGCCACGGCCGCCGCACCCAACAGCCCCATCGCCAGGTTCAGGAAGATGCGCGGGCTCGATGGCAGGGAAGGCGGCGTCGCGTTTTCCAGAGCGCTGACGTTGGCCTGGTTGGCCTGGCTCTCGAGGTTGGTGTTGTTCATGCGGGCCAGCACACCGTCGTAGGCACGCTGGGCGTTGTCCACATCGCGCTCCAGGATGGCGGCTTCGTCACGCACGGCCTTCATGCGCATGACCTTGGTGCGTTGCTCTTCCAGCGACGCCCGAACCTGGTTCATGCGGGACACGTTGACCGCATTGCCCACGCCCACGCTGGAGGTCACGCGCTTGATTTCGGCGTCCAGCTTGCGCGAGGTGTCGGCGATGCCCGTTTTCAGCTCCACCACCTGTGGGTGCTCTTCACCCAGACGCGTGGTGAGCTGCTCCAGCGCGGTTTGCTGACGAACCAGATCCGCCTTGAGCGAGGCCACCAGGGGGCTGGCCATCACATCCGGTGAGCGGTCGCCTTGCGCATTGGCGGCAGCCTGGCGGCTACCCGAATCCGCCACGGCAGACTGCATGCTCACCAGTTGGGAAGACAGCTCGTTGAGGCGCGCCGTTTCCACGTCAATGCGGGCATCGGTTACCAGGATGCCCTGGCTTTGTTGGTAGGCCGACAGCCTCGACTGGGCTTTCTCCAGTGCCGCACGCAGCGAACGGACATTGGCATCGAAGAAGTCCTTCGACTGCTTGGCGGGGCTGGTGCGCAGCTCCAGCGTGGTGTCCAGATAGGCCTGCACGAAGGCATTGGCGATCGCGGAGGCAAAGCCGGGGTCGGCGGCCTGGTAGCTCACGTAGATGACGTTCGATCCGCGTGAAGGGCGCGCCTCCAGGTTGCTGCGCAGCAGGTTGGCCAGCCAGCCCTCGAAGCTGCCCGTGCCTTTGGTGGACTCCATCCACTTGGCTCGCATGTCCGGGCTCTCGTTGAGCCGAAGGGTGCGCACCACCTTCGTGGCCACGCGGTTGGACATGATCACGTCCACCTGGGTCATCAGGTAAGCCGGCGACGCGATGGAGGGCGACACCATGCCGGCAATGGGGTCGGCATTCTTGACGTCCAGGATCACGGACGCACTGGCCGTGTACGACTTGGGCGTCAGCAAGGTGATGATGGCCACCAGGCCGAACACCAGCGTGAACGCGGCCAGCGCCACCATCCAGCGCGCACGCAAGACGGCAAAGATCTGCGAAAAGGTCACTGTGTCTACTCCGACGAAACCGAGCTTTGAGCTTGTTGCGGCGGAGTGTAGGCAGCGAGTATGACAATACGTAGTCAGAGCCGAACGGCTCATGCCCCTCGCATCAGGGGGCCATGCTGGCCACGTTTTTCAGCGGCCAGATGGATCACTTCACAGTGAAATTTTGATGAAAACGAACTCGGGAATGTGCTTGATGATCAACATGATCCAGCGCCAGAAACCCGGCGTGTAGACGATGTTGCCGCCCTTGTCGATGGCACGCGTGATGTCTTTGGCGACCTGCTCGGGCTTGGCCCACAGCGCGCCCTTCTTCAGATGAGCCGTCATGGGGGTGTCGACAAAACCGGGCTTGACGGTGATGACGTGCACGCCCTTCTTGGCCAGGCGCTGGCGCAAGCCGGATGCAAACGCGCTGACCAGGGCCTTGGCACTGCCATACACGTAGTTGCTCTGACGGCCACGGTCACCTGCCACCGACGAGATCACGGCGATGGCACCACGCCCCTGCTGCGCCAGTTGCTCGCCCGCGATCGACATCAAGGACACCACCGAGGTGCCGTTGGTGGTGATCTCGCCCAATGCGTAAGGCACATCGGTCTGGGCCCGCTCCTGATCCGACAAGGTGCCATGCGCGATCAGCACGGTGTCGAGCCCATCCATGAAGCGGGTGGCGTCGGCCAGCAAGGCAGCATGCTGGTCAAACTGGTTGGCGTCAAACACCTTGCTGCCCACGCGCTGGGCACCGCGCGTCTTGAGGTCATCGGCGATGGACTGCAGCTGCTGCGCGTTGCGTGCAGCCAGAAACAGCGCGTCGCCGCGTTGGGCCCAGGCGCGTGCGCAGGCTTCGGCCATGGCCGACGTGGCCCCGACGATGAGGATCTTTCTCATGTGTTCTCCATGACCCGACGCCAGAAACCGGAGTCAAAGCGCGGGTCGACATACGTAGCGAATTCGGTCCAGCGAGGGTAGCCGGCCTTGAAGACGGCCCCACTCATGCGGCCATCCTTGGCGGGGTAGAGCCGCCCGCCGGCATCCAGCACGATGCGGTCAAGCTGGGCAAACAAGGCATGCAACTTCGGCCCCTGGTTGGGGAAATCCAGCGCCAGCGTGGTGCCCGGCTCGGGGAAGGACAACATGCCCCGCGACGCCGGTGAGCCGAACTGCTTGAGTACCGCCAGAAAAGAGCCCATGCCGCTGGCCGCGATGGCCTGCAGCAAGGCGCGTGTGGCGGGCAAGGCGCGCTCGGGCGGCACCACGCACTGGTACTGGTAGAAGCCTTTGGGGCCGTAGATGCGGTTCCAGTCCAGCAGGGCATCCAGCGGGTAGAAGAAGGGCCGGTAGTGCTGCAGGCTGCGCACCACGTCCTGACGCTGCTTGTGGAAGTACAGCGTGTTGAAGGACTTGAGCGACAGCGTGTTGATCAGAGAAACAGGCGGCGTGATGGGCACGCGCCGGCTTGGTGTGGCGATACCGGCGGGCAGGCCTTTGGGCACGGCGTCGACGTCCAGCACGACCGGCGCATGGTTGCCCCGGTTGAACAGGCCCCGGCCCAAGCGCTTGCCCGAGAAGGCGCAGTCGATCCACGACACGGTGTACTCGTAATCGCGCTCGGAAGCCTGACTGAGCTCGAAGAACTCCTCCAGCGAATGGAAGCGAATGGACTCCGTGTCCAGATACGGGTTGGCCACGCGACGCAACTGGATCTCGGCCCAGGTGATGAGCCCCGTCAGGCCCAGGCCACCAATGGTGGCGGCAAACCAGTCGGCGTTCTCGTCGAGCGAGCACACGCGACGAGACCCATCGGAACGAAGCAACTCCAGCTGGGTCACGTGGTTGCCGAAGGAGCCTGTGGCATGGTGGTTCTTGCCGTGCACATCATTGGCGATGGCGCCGCCCACCGTGACGAACTGCGTGCCCGGCGTCACCGGCAGAAACCAGCCTTGCGGCACCACCAGCTTGAGGATGGACGACAGCAGCACCCCACCCTCGCAACGCAGCAAGCCTGTTGTCGGGTCAAAGGCAATGAAGCGATCGAGCTGCCCGGCTTGCAGCAGCGCCCCGCCAGGGTTGAGGTTGCTGTCACCGTAACTGCGGCCGTTGCCGAAGGGCAGCACGCTGACGCCCGACGCAGGCAGGCTCAATGACTGGTGCCGGCTGGGCAAGCCCACCGCCTCGTGCGCTTCACGCAGCACGCGGCCCCAAGAGGTGAACACCTGGCTGCTCATACCTGCTCGGTCAGACTGCCAGCCACAGGGCCACGGCCGCTGCCAGGCCGGTCAAGAGGCTGATTCGGTCCTTCAGGGCGAAGACCAGCGGGTCGTCGTGCATCTGGCCCCGGTGCGTCTGCATCCAGATGCGACTGACCCAGTACAGCATGATGGGCACCAGGGCCCACACCATCTTGGGGTGGTGGTACATCACACTGACATCGGGCGAGTTCAGGTACAGGGCCAGCACCAGCACGCTCAGGTAGCCCGATGCGCCACCCAGGCTTTGCAGCAAGGCCAGGTCTTCCACCTGGTAGCCACGCCCCTGCGCCTTGAGCTTGCCCTGTTGCTTCATGACATACAGCTCGGCATAGCGCTTGACGATGGCCAGGCTCAGGAAGATGAACACGGCAAACATCAGCAGCCAGAAGGACAGCGGGATGGCGGTGGCCGCGGCCCCTGCCACGATGCGCACGGTGTACAGGCCCGCCAGCGTCAGCACGTCGATCATCACCAGCTTCTTGAGGCCGAACGAGTAGGCCAGCGTCACGGCATAGTAGGCACCCAGCACCAGCAGGAACTTGACGGGCAGGAAGAGGGACAAGGCCAGGGCCACGACCAGCAGCAAGGGTGCGGCCAACAGGCCAAACAACAGGCTCAGCTGCCCCGAGGCAAAAGGCCGCTTGCACTTGCTGTGGTGCTGACGGTCGGCGGCCAGATCCAGCATGTCGTTGAGCAGGTACACGGACGAAGCGCACAAGCTGAACGCCAGGAAGGCCATCAGGCTGTGCAGCAGCACGGTGGCATCACCCAGTTGATGGGCCGCGGCCACAGGCACGAAAATCAAGGCGTTCTTGGCCCACTGGTGCACCCGCAAGGCCTTGAGCACCACCTTCAGGCCGCTACCGCGCATGGGTGCAAAAGTGGCATCCACCGTGGTGATGGCACGGGCCGACGCAATCAGCGACTCACCGGCATTGACGACCACCGCGGCGCGCGAATGGCGCCAGATGGCCTGGTCGACGCGGTGGTTACCGCAGTAGTCGAAGCCCTTGTCACCGAACTTGGCCACCAGCTGTGCCGCCTTGTTCGGGCCCGCGAGGTTGGTCTGACCATCGCTGGCCATCACGCCATCGAACAGGCCGACATGCTCGGCCACGGCCTGCGCCATGCGCGCATCGGACGCCGTGCACAGCCAGATCTGGCGGCCCTGCGCCTTTTGCGCGCGCAGCCAGTCCACAAAGGGCTTGGTGTAAGGCAGCGCGGCACCGTCGAGTTGCACGCGGCTGGCAATGTGCTGCTTGAGCCTGGCCTTGCCTTGCAGCAACCAGAACGGGATGAGCAGCAGGTACAGCGGGTTGCGCTTGATCAGCAGCAGGAAGGACTCCAGCAACAGATCGCTGTGGATCAGCGTGCCGTCCAGATCTACACACAAAGGAACGTTCTTAGACATATCGGGCTTGCACAGCTTTGTTGTTTTCATCACGCAGCAACCACACGCACACCCAGCCGATCAGCACGGCCAGCCACAGGGTGAGCAGGCGGCACACCAGCGTGAGCAAGATGGCCTGCGACGTGCTGTAGCCATGGGTGACCAGCAAGGCGGCCATCACGGTTTCGGTGCTGCCCAGGCCGCCGGGCAGGAATGACAAGGCCCCCACGATGATGGCAATGGAGTACACCCCCATCGCGGCCGGCACGGACAAGAGCCCCGGTGTGACCGCATCGGCCACCAGCTTGAGGCCAATGGCTTCAGCCGCCCAGGCCACCAGACCCAGTGCCAGCCCCATCAGCAAGACGCCGGGCGACAGGAACTGGCGAGCGCTGGCCAGCATGCTGGCCACCTTTTGCACGAGCTTGAGCAAGGCGCCGTGCGGCTGCTTCTCCAGGCGCGCGGACACATCCGCCCAAGGCACCAGAGCCACGCCTGCCAGCAGGCCGCCCACCAATGCCAGGGCCACCCAGAGGAAGAACTGGTACTGCTGGAGTTCGGCCAGCACCGCGCTGGCCAGCACGATCATGACCAGCAGGTCCAGCAGGCGCTCGACAAAAAAGGCCCCGGTGACGGACGCCAGCGAGATGCCGTAAGGCAGGTAGTAGCGCCCACGCACCACCTCACCGACCTTGCCCGGCGACAGGGTGAAGGCGAAACCGGACATGAAGGTCAGCGAGACAAAGCGCCAGGGCAGCACATGGCCCAACTGCTTGAGATACAGGCGCCAGCGCACCACGCGCAGCACGTAGTTCCACAGCGACAGGATGCCCGCGGCTGCCACAGCCATCCAGCCGGCCTTCAAAGGGGCCAGGTCGATCTGGGCGATGTCCCGCCGAAAGGCAAGCGCGCACCAGCCCGCGAACAGGGCCAGCAAGCCATAGATCAAGGCGCGACGCCAGGCCGGTACCTGACTCGCCATCGCATCAGGTGGAGCGTTCTGGGTCATCCGGCGATTATCAGTGCTCGTTAAGGCACCCCAGCACGGCTGTAACCCTCAAAACAGATCGGCACCCCTCAAAACGGGTGCCTGCTCGTCCTTGGCGGCCAGACTCAAGGTGAGCTGGCCCACAGGCCATTCGATGCCGATGGCCGGGTCGCTCCACAACACGCTGCGCTCGCTCTCCTTGGCGTACAAAGCGGTTGTCTTGTAGAGGAAGTGGGTGTCGTCCTGCAAGGCGATGAAACCGTGGGCAAAGCCTTCCGGGATCCACAACTGGCGCTTGTTGTCGGCATTGAGCTCCACACCCACCCATTGCCCGAACGTGGGCGAGTCACGGCGGATGTCGACGGCCACATCGAACGCGGCGCCTTGCACCACACGCACCAGCTTGCCTTGTGCATGCGGTGGCAACTGGTAATGCAGGCCACGCAGCACGCCGGCTTTGCTGCAGGAGTGGTTGTCCTGCACGAAGGGGCGCGCAGCCGGCCGCCCCAGCTTGGCCAGCTCGTTGTTGAAGCGCTCCTGATTGAAGCTTTCCATGAACCAGCCACGGTCATCGCCGAACACGGCGGGCTCCACAATGACGACGTCAGGGATGCGGGTGGGGATGAGCTTCATGCCGAGCGTATCAATCAGTAGATGGTGTCGTTGATGACCTTGAGCAGGTACTGGCCATAGCCGTTCTTCAGCATGGGCTGAGCCAGCCTGGTCACCTGCTCGGCCGAGATCCAGCCGAAACGGAAAGCAATTTCCTCGGGACAGGCCACCTTCAGGCCCTGGCGCTTTTCAAGCGTCGAGATGAACTGGCTGGCGTCCAGCAGGCTGTCGTGCGTGCCGGTGTCGAGCCAGGCATAACCCCGGCCCATGATCTCGACATTGAGCTGGCCTTGCGACAGGTAGCGCGCATTGACATCGGTGATCTCCAGCTCGCCGCGCGCGCTGGGCTTGATGTCGGCGGCGATGTCGCACACCTGCTTGTCGTAGAAGTACAAGCCCGTGACCGCGTAATTGCTCTTGGGCACCTTGGGCTTTTCTTCGATGCTCAAGGCCTGGTGCTGCGCGTTGAACTCCACCACACCGTAACGCTCCGGGTCATGCACGTGGTAGGCAAACACGCTGGCGCCACTGTCGCGGGCAGCCGCGCTGTTGAGCAGGCGCTGAAGATCGTGGCCGTAATAGATGTTGTCGCCCAGCACCAAAGCGCTGGGGTTGTTGCCCACGAAGTCGCGCCCGAGGATGAAGGCTTGCGCCAGGCCATCCGGGCTGGGCTGCACGCAGTAGCTCAGGTTCAGGCCCCACTGGCTGCCATCGCCCAGCAGCGCCTGAAAGCGTGGCGTGTCTTGCGGCGTGCTGATGAGCAGGATGTCACGGATGCCCGCCAGCATCAGGGTGCTGAGCGGGTAGTACACCATGGGCTTGTCGTACACCGGCAGCAATTGCTTGCTGATGGCCAGCGTGGCCGGGTGCAGGCGGGTGCCGGAGCCGCCCGCCAGGATGATGCCTTTGCGGGTCTGGCCAGTGGAAGCGGTCATGGGGTCATCCTCCGATGATTTCGTTGAGCATGCGCTCGACACCTTGCTGCCAGTGCGGCAGGGTCACGCCAAAGGCCTGCTGGACCTTGCTGGTGTCCAGTCGGGAATTGAGCGGTCGGCGCGCCGGCGTGGGGTAGGCACTCGTGGCAATGGGCAGGATGGCGTCTGGCGCCACGCGGATGGCCTGCCCTCGGGCGCGCGCCCATTCAATGACGAAACGCGCGTACCCGTGCCAGCTGGTTTCGCCTGCCGCCACCAGGTGGTAGAGACCTGCCAGTTCCGGCTGGCGCGCCACCGCACGGATCGCGTGCGCGGTCACGTCGGCCAACATGTCCGCGCCCGTGGGGGCACCGATCTGGTCGTCGATGACGTTCAACTGCTCGCGCTCACCGGCCAGGCGCAGCATGGTGCGCGCAAAGTTGCCGCCGCGCGCGGCATACACCCAGCTGGTGCGGAAGATCAGGTGGCGGCAGGTGCTGGACTGGATGGCCAGCTCGCCTTCCAGCTTGGTCTGGCCGTACACACTGAGGGGCGCCACGGGGCTGTGCTCGTTGCGCGCATGCTGGCCGCTGCCATCGAACACGTAGTCGGTGCTGTAGTGCACCAACAGCGCATTGAGTTTGGCAGCTTCGGCCGCAATCGCCGCCGGTGTGGTCGCATTGATCAGGCGAGCCAGATCGGGCTCGCTCTCGGCCTTGTCGACGGCCGTATGCGCTGCGGCATTGACGATCACGTCGGGCCGCATGTGGCGCACCAGCGCCGCGACCCTGTCGGGATCGCTGAAATCGGCGCGCAGATCCGGCGCATTGACGGGCCCAGGCGAGTCGTAATCAAAGGCATCCAGCTGCCCCAGCGTGGACAGTGAACGCTGCAACTCCCAGCCAACCTGCCCGCCCTTGCCCAACAACAGAATCTTCATGCGCGCTCCGCGTAGTTCTGCGCGATCCAGTCACGGTAGGCGCCCGAGCGCACCGTGTCGATCCAGGCGGTGTTCTCAAGGTACCAGCGCACGGTCTTGTTGATGCCGGACTCGAAGGTCTCGGCCGGCCGCCAGCCAATGTCACGCTGGATCTTGGTGGGGTCGATCGCGTAGCGGCGATCGTGGCCGGGGCGGTCCTTCACGTAGGTGATCAGGCTCTCGTACGGGCTGCCATCGGCGCGCGGGCGCAACTCGTCGAGCTTGCGGCAGATCGTGGTCACCACGTCGATGTTACGGATCTCGTTGATGCCGCCGACGTTGTAGGTTTCACCCAGGGTGCCCTTTTCCAGCACCTGGCAGATGGCTTCACAGTGGTCGCGCACATACAGCCAGTCGCGGATGTTGAGCCCGTCGCCGTACACCGGGAGAGGCTTGCCCTCCAGGGCATTGAGGATCATCAGCGGGATCAGCTTCTCGGGGAAGTGATAAGGCCCGTAGTTGTTGCTGCAGTTGGTCGTCAGCGTGGGGAAGCCGTAGGTGTGGTGGTAGGCGCGCACCAGGTGGTCGCTGCCCGCCTTGCTGGCCGAGTAGGGGCTATTGGGCGCGTAGGGCGTGGTCTCGGAGAAGGCTGGGTCCTTCTCACCCAGCGAGCCGTAGACCTCATCCGTGGACACGTGCAGAAAGCGGAAGGCATCCTTCTCGGCGCCCTCAAGCGAGCCCCAATAGGCGCGTGCCTCTTCCAGCAGGCTGAAGGTGCCCACCATATTGGTGTGGATGAACTCGGCCGGCCCATGGATGGAGCGGTCAACATGGCTCTCCGCCGCGAAATGCAGGATGGCGCGGGGGCGATGGGTTTGCAGCGCGGCCTTGACCGCCTCGCGGTCGGCGATATCGGCCTGGATCAGCGTGGCCCGGCCGTCGCGCAATTGCGCGGCAATCGTGTTGGGGTTGCCGGCATAGGTGAGCTTGTCGAACACCACCAGCTTTTCGTCTGTGACGCGCCCAGCCGCGGCCTGGCGTTCAAACCAGTGGTGAACGAAATTGCCGCCGATAAAACCAGCGCCGCCGGTGATGAGGATCATGCTGGGCTACTCCGATAACGGGCCATGTGAGGAGAAGGCGATTATGCCGGCACACCATCCAGCCTCTCTTGGTTGAACACGTTTCGCCGTGACGCCTGGCCGCGCTGGAACGCGAGGGTTAGTCCTCAAAACCTCTTCGCTGCGCGCCCACCCG
>JACPOH010000369.1 GCA_016185075.1 Aquabacterium sp.
GGTGCAGTGATGATTGCAGCGATGTGCGCGACAACTATGGCGAGTACAGCACCGAGTACCAGCAATGCCGCGCCAACCAGGGCAGCGGCAGCAGCAGCCACGGCGGTTCATACGGCGGCTACAACAGTGGCGGCTTTCACAAGTAGCAAACAGCAAGCAACGTGTAGGAGATCAACATGATCGATATCGAATGGCTCAAGCCCGGCGTGTTCCTGGGGTCGATCGCCTTTGCCCTGATTGGTGTGGCGGTCTTCTGGCTGTGCTTCGTCATCGTCGACAAGCTCACGCCTTATGACCTGTGGCGCGAGATCGTCGAAGAAAAGAACGTGGCCCTGGCCATCGTGGTGGCGGCCATGTGCCTGGCCATCGGACAGATCGTGGCTGCGGCGGTGCATGGCTGAATCGGCAAGCCGGCCGGAGGCACCAGCGCGCGGCCGCGTGTCGCCGGCTGAACTGGCGCTGCTGGCCTCGGTCTTTGTGGTCGCGGCCTGCGGGCTGGTGTACGAGCTGGCGGCCGGGGCCCTGGCCAGCTACCTGTTGGGGGATTCCATCCTCCAGTTCTCGACCGTCATCGGCACCTACCTTTTTGCCATGGGGGTAGGCTCGTGGCTGTCGCGTTATCTTGAGCGGCAACTGGTGGCGCACTTCCTGCGCATCGAGCTGATGGTGGGCCTGGTCGGTGGGCTGATGCCTGCACTGCTCTTTGTGGCCAACAGCCTCTTGCCCGCCTGGGCCTCTGCGCCGTTTCGCACCTTGCTCTATGCCCTGGTCATGCTGATCGGTGTGCTGGTGGGCCTGGAGATCCCCCTGGTGATGCGCATCCTCAAGCGCCACTTCGCGCACCGCTACGCGCTCAAGGACCTGGTCTCCGAGGTGCTCACCTTCGATTACCTGGGCGCGCTGGTGGTGTCGCTGGCCTTCCCGCTGCTGCTGGTGCCGCACCTGGGCATCGTGCGCACGGGTGTGTTCTTCGGCCTGCTCAATGTGCTGGTGGCGGTGTGGGCGCTGCACCTGTTTCGAAGCGAACTGCGCGCCTGGCACCGCCATGCGTGGGCTTGCGCCGCTGTCATCGTGGTGCTGGCCGCGGCCATGGTGGGCGCACCACCCCTGACCACCTGGGCCGAAGACCGCTTCTATGGCGAAGGCGTGGTGCTGCGTCAGGACACACCGTATCAACGCATCGTCATCACCCAGGGCCATGGCGGCACGCGCCTGTTTCTCAACGGCAACCTGCAGTTCGCCTCGCGTGATGAATACCGCTACCACGAGGCCCTGGTCCACCCGGCCATGAGCGCACAAGGTGCGCCCAAACGCGTGCTGGTGCTGGGCGGCGGTGATGGCATGGCCGTGCGCGAAATTCTCAAGTACCCCAGCGTGCAGCAGGTCACCCTGGTGGAGCTGGACCCGGCCATGACCACCCTGTTCAGCCGTGACCCGCGCCTGACCGCGCTCAACCAGGGCTCGCTCAAGGCGCCCAAGGTGAAGGTGGTCAACGCCGATGCCTTCACCTGGTTGGCCTCGCACGACGAGGTGTACGACGTCATCGTGGTGGACTTCCCGGACCCCACCAACCACGCCATCGGCAAGCTCTACACCACCACCTTCTACGCCCTGCTGGACCAGCACCTGTCGGCCAGCGGCTACGCCGTCATCCAGACCACCTCACCCTTGATCGCACGCCAGAGCTTCTGGACGGTCGTCAGCACGCTCGAAGCCGTGGGCCTGCAGACCACGCCGTACCACGCGCATGTGCCCAGCTTCGGTGAGTGGGGCTTTGTGCTGGCCCACCACCGGCCCTGGCGCATGCCGCAGCGTTTGCCTGAAGGCATGCGCTTTGTCACGGTATCCAGCCTGCCGGCCTTGTTCGACTTCCCGCCCGACATGGCCCGTGTGGCCGCCGAGCCCAATCGCCTGAGCAACCAGGTGCTGGTGCAGACCTTCGAGGCCGAGTGGGGCCGCGTTCACCAATGATGTCCCACCATGTCTGCTCGTGAGCCAGGCTTCAACCGTGCGCGCCGCCATTGGCTGAGCGCAGCTGGCATCGGCGCCGCCAGTTCGGTGCTGCCCGGCCTGAGCGCCTGCCGCCGCGCCGAGCCCGGCGGCCTGCGCCCTGATGTGCAAGGCGGCTGGGTGGGCGCCCACGCGGACCGCGGCCACGCCTGGCGCGATGCCCAAACGCCCAACGCTGCCTGTGCGCCGCCTCGCCGCGTGCACACCCTGATCATCGGTGCCGGTGTGGCGGGGCTCTCGGCCGCACGCACCCTGATGCGCGCCGGCCTGGATGACCTCGCCGTGCTGGACCTGGAAGACACACCCGGCGGCAACGCACGCGGCCACCTGGTGCGTGGCCTGCCTTGCCCCCTGGGCGCGCATTACCTGCCCATGCCCGGGCCCGATGCCACCGAGGTGGCGCAGTGGCTGGAAGAAATCGGCCTGATTCGCCATGAGCATGGGCGCTGGGTGGGCGACGAACGCCACCTCTGCCACAGCCCGCAAGAGCGCCTGTTCATACCGGACGCCAAGCAGGACAAGCCCGGCCTGTGGCGCGGCCAGTGGCGCGACGGGCTCTTGCCGCAGCAAGGCCTGAGCGCCGACGACCTGGCGCAATACCGTCGTTTCTCGCAGGATGTGAGCACAGCGTCGCGCGAGCTGGGCTTTGCCATGCCCACGTTCAAGCGGCACTGGCATGCCGGCCTGGCCGCACTGGACCAACAGAGCTTTGCGCAATGGCTGAGCAAGCAAGGCTATACCTCCAGGCCCTTGCTGTGGCTGCTGGACTACGCCTGCCGTGATGACTTCGGCGCGGGCCTTGGGCGCGTCTCGGCCTGGGCCGGGTTGCATTACTTCGCCAGCCGCCACGGCTTCGAGCTGCCGGGGCAGGGCGAGGCCCACGATGCCGTGCTGACCTGGCCCGAGGGCAATGGCTGGCTGACGCGGCAACTGGCCCGCGACCTGGGCGACCGCGTGCAGACCGGGCAGGTGGCCTTGCAGGTCGAGGCCGGTCGGCATGAGGTGGCCGTGCAAAGCTGGCATGCGGGCCATCAATGCCGCCACAGCTGGCTGGCGCAGCGGGTGATCCTGTGTATACCCTTGTTCGTGGCCCAACGCTTGCTGCGCACGCCCTTGCCGCCCTTGCAGGAGATGGCGCCGCGCATGGCCTATGCACCCTGGCTGGTCAGCAATGTGATGCTGACCACCGCGTTCACTGATCGCCCCGGCATGCCCTTGTCATGGGACAACGTGCCCTACACCGACGAAGGCGTAGCCGGCGTGCCCATGCCCTCGCTGGGTTATGTCGATGCACGCCATCAAAGCCTGGCCCCGGCCACCGGCCCCATGCTCCTGACCCACTACTGGGCATTGGGTGGGCAGGATGCCACTCAGGGGCAGGCCATGCGCTCGGCCTTGCTCAAAGGCAGCTGGCAGGACTGGGCCCGGCACGTGCTGGCCGACCTGTCTCGCATCCACCCCGATCTGCCCGGGCTGGTGCAGCAGATGGACCTGATGCGTTATGGCCACGCCATGAGCATCCCGGTACCCGGTGTGCGCGGCCATGCGGCGCTGGCGGCCTTGAGCGAGCCCCATGGCCGCCTGCATCTGGCGCACAGTGACTTGTCAGGCTATTCGGTGTTTGAAGAAGCCTTCACGCATGGCGTGCGCGCGGCGCGTCAGGTGCTGGCGGCATCCGGTATGGCGCGGCGTATGGCCTGACGCGCCTGTTGCTGCGGCTCGAACCCGGCCACCAGGCTGTCCAGCAGGGTGTGTGCGCGCTCGGCGTTGTCAGCCAACAGATTGCACACGAACACGTCCAGCGTGACCACACCCAGTTCGGGCCAGGTGTGCACGGCCAGGTGGGATTCAGCCAGCAGCACCACGCCAGTCACCCCGGCGGTTTGATGGCCTTGCGCGGGCTCGAAGCCATGGAAGCGATCGCCCACGGCATGCAAGCCCACCTGGGCCACCGCTTGCAGACAGGCCGCACGCAAGGCCTCCGGCTGGCACATCCAGGGGTGGCTGGCCGCACAGCCCGCAAGGTCGGCCGTGAGGTGCGTGCCTTGTTGGTGAGGGGCGACTGCCGCACGCGACGAGCGGGGCTCTGAAGAAGTCGTGGACGTCGGCACGGAAACGCTGCGTTGACTGGGCATCGGCAATGGCTCAGGCCGAGGGCGCAGAAGGGGCGGCAGGCGCGGCCATCAGAGGGGATGCGGGGCCCCCATCATTCAATTCGGCCAGCCGCTGCGGCGTGCCCACATCGACCCAGGGCCCCTTGTACAAGCGGCCCGCCAGCTTGCCCGCATCGATGGCCCGCTCCAGGCAGGGTCGCAAGGCGGCTTTCTCGCCGGCTCGAACGCCCGCCACCATGGCGGGGCGATACAGCCCGATGGTCGAGTAGGTGTAAGCCGGCGTGCCTGCAGGGGCCGTGTCCTTGCGCCACACGCGGCCAGTGGCATCCAGTGCGAAGTCGCCTTGCGGCACATGCGGCGGGTTGGGCACCAGCCACATCTGCCCCCAGTCATCGCCTTGCACAAAGGCCTCGGCTGCGGCCGATTCAAAGCGAAAGCCCGGCACGAACACATCACCGGCCAGCACCCAGAAGGCCTCGCCCAGCTGTGGCAAGGCCTTGGCCATGCCCCCCGCTGTTTCGAGTGCACCGCCGTGGTCACGGCCTTCCATCGAGTAGTGCAGGCGCAGGCCCCAGCGCGCGCCATCACCCAGCACGGCCGGGAACTGGTCTTCCAGGTGCGCGGTGTTGATCACCACGTCACGCACACCATCGCGTGCCAGTGCCTCCAGGTGCCACACGATCAGTGGCTTGCCCTGCACGCTCAGCAAGGGCTTGGGCGTGGTGTCGGTCAGGGGCCGCATGCGCTCGCCGCGGCCGGCGGCCAGGATCAGGGCAGGAAGCTGTCGAACAGGGGTTGTCATGAAAAAGGAGGCTGTTGCATGCGCTACAGCCTCCTATTGTCGGGCAACTGAGGTCGGGCAACTGAGGTCGTGCGCCGCCGATCAGCCCTGACGTGCCGGCAGCGCGGCCCTCACCTCGGTGCCGTGGAAGCGGTTGGCCCGCTTGAAGGTGCCGAAATCATTGAAGCGCACGCCCATCTCGCGCATCACCTTGTGGGCAATGCCCGCGTTCCACTGGCGCACGTAGAAGGGCTCCTTCACTGCAAAGTGGTGGATGGCGTGCGTGCTGCCGAAGTTGAAGCAAAACAGCTGCAGCGGCATCAGCCACCAGGGGTTGAGCACCTGGCATTGCTGCATGGCGTTGCGTGCTTCCACATCGCCGTAGTAGTGCATGTTCGAGCTGATGAACTGGATGCTGAAGGTGCGCAGCAGGCAGGGCAGCATGTACACCACGGCAAACACATCCAGGCGCTGCAAGGTGGAGGCCATCCAGCTCGGCTCGGGCATGCCCAGCAAAGGCATGGCCCAGGCAGCCACGTGCAGCACGATCCAGGCGTGGAACACCATGTAGTACACCGTGCCCAGCGGGAAGAAGGCGCCAGCCTGTTCGCGCAGCAGCTTGATGAACTCTTCCTTGCTGGCGGGTTGTTGGGCCTTGATGTAGCTGCGCACGGCCTTGCGCATGGTCCTGGGGCGCAGCATCACGCCCAGCATGTTGTCGCCCGTCATCAACAGGCGGCGCAGCCCCCAGGGTTCACCATTGGTGATGCCACGCTCTTCCAGGTCCGACTCCGTGCCCGACACCTTGTGGTGGTGCAGGTGCAGCTTGCGGCGCACGAACGGGCTCACCGTGCTGGCCCGCGCCAGCCAGCCCACGGCCAGCATCAGGCTGTTTGCCCAGGGCTTGCTGCGGAAGTACATCTGGTGGATCAGGTCATGTTCCAGCTCATGGATTAAGGAGGCAAAGATGGCCGTGACCGGCACGCAAAGCCACCAGGGGATCTGGCCTTCGATGTACAGCCAGCCGCTGGCGATCATGCCCAGCAGGGACACGATCATGATCGTGGCGCCGATGGCATCCTGGTGTTGCAGCCAGGGGTGGCGCTTGCGCAGGTCAATGCCCGCTTGCAGCACCACCGATCGGATGTGGTCCGACTTCTGCGCGTCGCTCATGCGATCAGGGTTGATCCGTTTGCTCATGGTCTCCTCGTTGTACGCAATCTCAAGCCGAGAGCGTAACGAAGGGGGGACGTTGAGCGTGAGGGGTGATCGGGCCGAAAACCTGTCAATTCAGGCCAGGGCAGATCAGGCGGACCGTTGCTTCTGGCGCCATTCACGAGGTGAAATGCCCGTCCATTTCGCGAAGGCGCGTGCGAAATTGGCAGGGTCGGTGTAGCCCACGGCCTCGGCCACCTGTTTGATGGCCAGCGCCGGGTTGCCCAGCAGGCGCAGGCTGTCCTGATGGCGCGCCTGATCGAGCAGAGCCTGGAAGCTGCAGCCTTCGTCTTGCAAGCGGCGCTTGAGCGTGCGTTCCGACATCAACAGCTTTTGCGCCATGGCGGCGACATCCGGGTACCGCCCGTTGGTACAGACCAGATGGGCGCGCACCAGGTCCACCGTGGTCTGCGAGGCCGCTTTGCGTGCGATCTCCTGCTCGCACCGGTCAATGGCCAGTTGCACGCTGACCGGGTCGGCTGACGGGATGGGCTCATCGAGCAGCCGTGCCGGAAAGCGGATCTGTACCGCCTGTTGCCCGAACTTGAAACGGGGCAGGCGGTCCTTGTAGCGTGCATACGCCACGGGCTCTGGGTAGGGGACCCAGATCTCGCTGGTCCAGCCTGATGTGGCGGTGTCCGTGCCCATCACCTTGGCAAACAGGCTGCACAGCTCGACCAGCACCAGATCCAGGATCAGCGGCCTCTGCGGGCCCAAAGGCACGGTTTCTCTCAGGTTGATGACCACCTGGTCTCGCTCGATTGACATCTCGCTGTGGAACACCGCCACGCGTGCCTGGAAGTAGCGCTCGCTGAACTCGATGGCCTCGCGCAGCGTGGCGCAACTGATCAGGCCGAATCCGACAAAGCCATGCTTGGTCACCTGGCTGCGCAGCCCCAGTTCATACGCCAGCCCGCCATCGCCGTCCAGGCGCAGCGCGTTGTTGAGCATGACCACGTATTGCCAGCCACCGATCTGAGCGTGCTGGTCCTGCAGTTGCGCCCGCGTGAGTTCGCTGCCCGCCAGGATGTCGTCTGCCCCATGGCCGCGCTCCACCATCAGCGACAGCAAGGAAAGGGCATACGTGGCAGGAATGCTGGGTGTGGACGTTGATACGGACCGCATGGTTTACAGCGTCAAAGCGTGAAGCTTTTGGGATCCACCATTCAAGTTGGCTGGTTTGGTGCCGATAGCCCATTGCTATCAAAGCGAACGAGCGCTGATTCTTTCACACAAGCGCGTTCGCGGTGTGTCATATCGCACGTACAGAGGACTCGCTCCATGAAGCTGACATCTCAGGTGAAATTGTTGTCCATCGGCATGTTTGTCGGCATCGGGATTGCCGGTTCGGTGGCGGTGTGGCAAGCCCAATCAGCTCGCGCAGACAATGAACACGCCTATCGTGCGGACACGTTGGCCACAGCTTACCTGGCGGAGGCCAACAGCGCCCTGTGGTCCTTGCGTTGGGGTGTCGCACAGTACCTGGCGCTCAACGACGCCGACAAGCGCCAGAAGCTCATGGAAGGTGACAAGCAGCGCTATGAGGATTTTGAGGCGGGCATGAGGAAGTTCGGCGAACAGCCCATTTCCGATGCGATCAAGGCTGGCCTGGCGGATGCACAGCAGAACTACAAGAAGTACTCCGCTGCGCGCACCCGTTGGTTGGAATTGATGAATGCCGGCAATACGCAAGAGGCCACCTCGTTCCGGGCGGCCGAGCTCACGCCGGCCGGGGCCGCCACGGTGGCGTCCATCAACAAGCTCATCGACATGGTGGGCAAGGAAGCCAAGGCCAATATGGAGGCGCGCGATGCACAAGCGGCCACCACCAGTGCCTGGCTGCTGGTGTTGTGCGGTGTGATCGGCCTGGGTGGTGTCGCAGGCGGCTTCGCACTGGCGGGCAACATCAATCGCCGCCTGGCGTATGCGAAGGCCCAAGCGGAAGAATTGGCCGCCTTGAACCTGACGGGTACCAACACCGACAAGGTGGACGACGAGGTGGGTGAATTCGTTTCTGCGCTCGATCGCATGCGCAACGAGATGGCCCATGTGGTCAGCACCGTGCGCCGAAATTCCGACAGCGTGGCCACGGCCAGCTCGCAGATCGCCCAAGGCAACCAGGACCTGTCTGGCCGCACCGAACAGCAGGCTTCTTCATTGCAGCAAACGGCCTCTTCCATGGAGGAGCTGGGCTCGACCGTGCGTCAGAACGCCGACAACGCCCGCCAGGCCAACCAGCTGGCACAAGGTGCCTCCAGCGTGGCCGCACGCGGTGGCGAAGTGGTGTCCCAGGTGGTTGACACCATGAAGGGCATCAACGAAAGCTCGCGCAAGATCGCCGACATCATCAGCGTGATCGATGGCATTGCCTTCCAGACCAATATCCTGGCGTTGAACGCTGCGGTCGAAGCGGCTCGTGCCGGTGAGCAAGGGCGCGGCTTTGCCGTGGTGGCTGGCGAAGTGCGCAACCTGGCACAGCGCAGCGCCGAGGCTGCCAAGGAAATCAAGAGCCTCATCAGCACCAGCGTCGAGCGTGTCGAGCAAGGCACCGAACTGGTTGACCAGGCGGGCTCCACCATGCAGGAGATCGTGGCCTCGATCAAGCGCGTCTCCGACATCATCGGCGAGATCAGCGCGGCCAGCGCAGAGCAAAGCAGCGGCGTGGCTCAGGTGGGCACCGCCGTCAGCCAGATGGACCAGGCCACGCAACAGAACGCGGCCTTGGTCGAGCAAAGCGCCGCAGCGGCCGAGAGCCTCAAGCAGCAGGCCCAGCAACTGGTTCAGGCCGTGGCCGTGTTCAAGGTGGACCATGGCATGGGCCATGTCGCCAAGCCGATGTCGATGCCCGTGAGCCCTCTTGCTGCACCCATCTCATCACCCGCCACGACGCCCAGTTATGGTGGCCAGGAGCGCCGAGCAGGCAGCCGTGCACCGCAGTTCAAGGCAGCGGCCGAACCCAAAGCGATTGCGGCGCCGCGCGCTGAGCCGCACACGCCGCCTCCTGTGATCGAGCCTCGGAACGAGCCTTCCAAGGGTGCCAGCGACGACTGGGAAACCTTCTGATCGCTCAGCCCTGGCTTGACGCCAGACACCACGACAACCCGGCTTCATGCCGGGTTTTTTATTGTCTGGCGCAGCTGGTCAATTGCCAACCTGAAGGGGTTAGGGGTTAGCGCTGATGCTTGGTGAAACCCCGTAAATCGACTCGTTCGATTTCCTAAAGGCTAACCCTTGCAAAAGGCGTTTTCTTCGCGTTTTCACCGACCCGATATCGGGGTAACGGATAGTGCGCAAAACGGTGGGGCGCATCACCATTCTTACTACACCAACACGCTTTGCATGACGCAAGCACCCTGAGTCAACTAAGGAGATTTTAGATGCGATTCCCTTCCATGTCCCTGCGCTCTGTGACCCTTGCCGCTGCCATGCTGGCCGTCGGTGCATCCGCCCACGCCAACCTGACCATCCCCACCCCATGGACGCCTTCGCTGCAGGGGAGTTGACCATCACGCCGCTGGGCACTGCCTCCATGGTTGGTGAAGGCCAGTACAACCTGCCCATCACCTCGATCACGATCGGCAATGGTCTGAAGATCGTTGGCGGCGAATCCCGCGGTTCGGCTTTGCAACTGACACGCAAGGCCAAGGGGGCGGGCATCGTCGGTGTGACCATCGCCAACTTCTCGCTGAACTTCAACACCAACCAGGTGCTGGCTGACACCACGCCGTCGGGTGGCACCACCATGAAGCAGGCCCCGGTGTACAACTTCAAAGTGGCCTCGCCGCTGGCCATCAAGTACAAGTTCCCGCTGAGCATCACCGCACACGAGGTGCTGGACAGCCTGACGCTGACGCCCGAGATGAATGCCACGATGAAGTCGGCCCTCAAGCTGAGCGTGGGTCTGGCTGCGGCGCTGGATTCGATCACCTCCTTCGGCACGATCACCGAGGACGTGAAGGTGGCCTTCCGTTCGAAGCCCGTGTCGACCACGCCTTACGTGCCCGCGCCCTGATCGACACGTCGGTTCCAAGGCAAGCCAGCCCGTTCACACGGTGCGGGCTTTTTGTTTGATGGCCAGCCCGCAGGCAGCAGGAGAGGTGGCTTCAGTCTCGGGTGCGTGTGGAAGCCACATGGCCCCGCAGCCACTGCACCGCATCGTGCGGCGAACCCAGAAAGCCCAGCTGCTTGCGCCGGCTGTGCATCGAACCGGCCTGGCGCATCGTGATCTCCACTGCCCCCAGGGCCACAGCCTGTGCGCGCTGCCTCCAGGAGATGTCGTAGTGGTCGCCTTGATAGCGGTGGCGCGGCTGGCCGATGGCATCGGCCATGGCATGCAGCTCGGCTTCGGTGTCGGCGATCATGTGGCACAGCACATGGGGCCCGACCTGCGCGCGCATGTTGTCGACGTAGACAGTCACGTGGCTGATCCAAACAAAGAGGGTCAGGGGGCGCGACGAGCCTGTAGCGGGCCCAGCATGGACGCCATCGACAGCGGGCTGCCGTAGGTCACCTGCTTGGGCATGCGCACGGCAGCGGTGCGTCGCTGGCCATGCTGATCAATGTAGAGCACCTTGAACAAATAACAAGGCCCATCGACGTCCGACAGTGCGATCTCGGTGATGTGATCAAGCGGTACTTGCCACTGCTTCGCAGCCAATCTCGCGCCTTCCTCCGCAGCGGCACGCCAGTGCGCTTCATCGAGCTGAGAGGCTGCGGGCTGGCGAATCGTGGAGGCTTGGCGCTGCTGCATGCTTGCGTCATCGGCGCCTACTTGCTTCAACTTGAACAGTTTGCAGCAAGCGGCTTGAGGTCCCCGCATGCCCACCTCGCTTGGGGGCGGCGGGCGCCGTTGGCTCGCACAAAAGCCTGGTCTTCGACTTGTGGAGCGGGGGCCGACGGCGCTTGGCACGGCCGCCTAAAGTGGTCCCCAAAAAGACCGAAATAACGTCGTCAAACCCGCGTCATCTGCGCGTCGGCCCCCGTTTTCTTGTTGATACGGAGATCATGATCATGTCCACTCGCTCCCGAAAGTCGGTTGTCATTGCCTTGTGTCTGGCGGCGCTGGGTTCCGCCGCCTTGGTTGGCTGCGGCGGTGGCGGGGTGTCCAGCGGTGCGGCGGCGGTATCCAGCCGGAGTTATGCCGGCGCCGGCACGGACTGGAGCTGGACATTCAATTCCGATGGCACTTTTGCAGCGACCGAGTCCACGACCAACTCGACCATCAACGGTACCTACACGTCCGTCGCCAATGGGCTGAACAAATTGACCGTCACGGCTTCAACAGGCCAGGGGCCTGCGCCGGGAACCGTGATTCCCGGCCTCGAGGTGCCGGTTCGCCACACTCTTCGCACCCATTCTCAGCGGTGAGACTGAGGTGATCGGCGCCATTGCCACCGGCACCTGTCCGACGTCGAACTTCACTGACAACTACCTCTACATGCAGTTCAACTCGGGCATTGATCTGACTGCATCCGATCGAGATTTCTTTGGCGTGTTCGACTGGAACGTCAACACGGGCTCTGGTCAAAGCACCAGCCAGTACAAGATGGATTACGCCACGGTCAGTTACCCAACCCCCATCACAGGGACATGTACCAATGGCGTGATGACCACGACCAACTTCAAGGCTTATCTGGCCCCGGGTGCCGCATGCGTGAAAATCATCCAGC
>JACPOH010000370.1 GCA_016185075.1 Aquabacterium sp.
GACACGCTCAACGAGTCGGGCTTTGTCGAAGACACGGTGGCCGCCTTCAAGGGCCGCACCATCCACAGCTTCCACACCGAAGGTGCCGGTGGCGGCCATGCGCCCGACATCATGAAGGTCGTGGGCGAGCCCAATGTGCTGCCGTCCTCCACCAACCCGACACGCCCCTTCACGGTCAACACGATCGACGAGCACCTTGACATGCTCATGGTCTGCCACCACCTCGATGCGTCCATTGCCGAGGACCTGGCCTTCGCAGAAAGCCGCATCCGTCGCGAGACCATTGCCGCGGAGGACATCCTGCATGACCTGGGTGCCATCAGCATGTTCAGCTCCGACTCGCAGGCCATGGGCCGCGTGGGCGAGGTCATCATGCGCACCTGGCAAACGGCCCACAAGATGAAGGCTCAGCGCGGCAAGTTGCCCGGAGACACCGACCGCCACGACAACGCGCGCGTCAAACGTTACGTGGCCAAGTACACCATCAACCCGGCGCTGGCGCACGGCGTGAGCCACGAGGTAGGCAGCATCGAAGAAGGCAAATGGGCCGACCTGGTGGTGTGGAAGCCCGCCTTCTTTGGCGTCAAACCAAGCCTGATCATCAAGGGCGGCTTCATCGCCGCCGCTGCGATGGGCGACCCCAACGCGTCCATCCCGACGCCTCAGCCGGTGCACTACCGCCCCATGTTCGGCGCGTTCGGCGGCGCCCTGCTTCGCAGCTCGCTGACGTTCATGAGCCAGTCGGCCATTGCAGCCGGCCTGCCCGCGCAGTACGGTCTGAAAAAGCAGATCGTGGGTGTCAAGGGCTGCCGTACGGTCAAAAAGGCCGATATGGTGCACAACAGTTACATGCCCGTGATGGAAATCAACGCGCAAACCTACGAGGTGCGCGCAGATGGTCAATTGCTGACCTGCGAACCTGCCACCTCGCTGCCCATGGCGCAGCGGTATTTTTTGTTTTAAATCGTTTCAATTGCCGTGCCTGATTGCCTGACACGGGCAATTCACCGTAGACTCGCCGAACCTTCTTTTCGGTGAATCACTATATTTTTCAGGCATGGCAATACCGGCTGCATCTGCAGTATCGGCCGCCAGATATAAC
>JACPOH010000405.1 GCA_016185075.1 Aquabacterium sp.
AAACCACCGGGCAAGGCCACCCGCTCAGGGAGCCGTTGCCAGCAGTTCGGTTCGTTTTCAGCGAGCAGCCTTGCGCTTGCGGGCCATGACGCCGGCCACGCCCACGCCAGCCAGCAGCAGAGCCATCGACTCGGGCTCAGGCACGGCCTGGACGTAGTAGTTGTCAGCCTTGGCGCTGCCGTAGAAACCGATACCCACGCCGGTGCCCGTGTAGGAGCCCAGCAAGTTGCCCGAGAACACCTGGCCCGTGGCGCCGACCGTGGCGGTCACCAGACCGGTCGTGTTGTTCACGCTGGCCTCGAAGTACGACGACTTCACCTGGCTGGACAGGTCGAAGTAGTAGGAGCCAGAAACGGCGGGCGAACCATTGTTGCCGCGGTACATGAAGACGCGGTCGAACAGGCCGTCACCGGTGTTGTCCTGGATCTTGACGAACAGCAGGTCACTGGGGCTGTTGTAGTTCAGAATCAGGGCCACATAGCTGACACTGGAGCCCGACACGGCGTCCACACCCAGGGTGGTGCCGGTGCCGCCGTTCAAGGTGGCCAGCGACACATCGCTACCGCCCAGCAGACCGCCCGACTCGGACAGCGAGCCAGCTTGGGTCGTCCAGCCGCTGAACACACCATCATTGAAGTTGTCGGCCACCGTCATGGCGGCGTGCGCGTTCAGTCCGAACACCGCAGCCATGGAAGCCAGGAGTACACGTGCTTGTTTCATGTTTATCCCTAGGTTTGCCTGCCCGCCAGCCCGCGCAAAACGCGACAAACCGTATGGGCACCAAGCCGCAGCCTGTAGGCAGCGGCCACTTGTGCAAAATTGCCCACACACTTTACATGGCGACACGCGCCAAGACATACCCCTTAGACGGGGGTATCCGGACGCCACATCGTGGAACGCACGGGCTTTAGAACCAGCCGCGGCCCTTCAAGTCGGCCAAAGTGAGGTCCAGACAGCGCCGGATCAGGCCCATGAGTTCATCCACTTGTGCTCGGGTTAACACCAAGGGCGGCGCAATGATCATGCGGTCGCCCACGGCGCGCATGATGAGGCCATTGCCAAAACAATGCCCCCGGCAGACCATGCCCACCGACTTGTCGGGCTCAAACGCCTCTGCCGGCTGCCCTCCCTGGGCTTTGCGCCGCACCAGCCGGATCGCCCCCATCAACCCACAGGTTTCAGCCTCGCCCACCAGAGGGTGATCCTGCAATTGGCCAAACCGCTCGGCCAGGTAGGGGCCGGTGTCGTCGTGCACGCGCTGCACCAGGCCTTGCTCTTCGATCAGCTGCAGGTTGGCCAGGGCCACGGCGCAGGCCACCGGGTGGCCGCTGTAGGTGTAGCCATGCGCGAACTCGCCGCCCTGCTCGATCAGCACCTTGGCCACGCGCTCGCCCACCAGCACACCGCCCAGCGGGATATAGCCCGAGGTCACCCCCTTCGCAAAGGTGATGAGGTCGGGCTTGTAGCCAAAACGCTCGCAGCCGAACCAGTGGCCGGTGCGCCCGAAGCCGCAAATCACCTCGTCGGACACCAGCAGGATGCCGTATTGGTCGCAGATGCGCTGGATCTCGGGCCAATAGGTTTCAGGCGGGATGATGACGCCGCCCGCGCCCTGCACCGGCTCCCCGATGAAGGCGGCCACCTTCTCGGGGCCTACCTCCAGGATCTTGGCCTCCAGCCAGGATGCCGCGCGCTTGCCGAAATCGTCCTTGCTTTCGCCAGGCTGGCCGTGCTGCACGTAGTAGGGCTGGTCGATGTGGACGATGCCGGGGATGGGCAGGCCACCTTGCGCATGCATGTCCGTCATGCCACCCAGCGAGGCGCCGGCCATGGTCGAGCCGTGGTACGCATTGAAGCGGCTGATGATGGTGTGGCGGCCCGGCTGCCCCAGCAGATCCCAGTAGCGGCGCACCAGGCGCACCACCGTGTCATTGCCCTCCGACCCCGAGCCACTGAAAAACACATGCTCGAACCCAGGCGGGCTGAGCTGCGACAGCTTGTGCGCCAGCGCGATGGCCGGCATGGTCGTGGTCTGGAAGAAGGAGTTGTAGAACGGCAGGGTGGTGAGCTGCTGGGTGGCCGCGTCGATCAAGGCCTTCTGGCCATAACCCACGTTCACGCACCACAGGCCGCTCATGGCGTCGAACAGCTTGTGGCCCTCGCTGTCCCACAGGTAGATGTTGTCCGCCTTGGTGATCACGCGGGTGCCCTTGGCCGCCAGCGCCTTGAAGTCGGTGAAGGGGTGCAGGAAGTGGGCGGCATCCAGCGCCTGCCATTCGGCGGTGCTGTGTTCGAAGGTGGGGCTCATGTGTTGTGCGCTCCAATATTGATTGAGGAAGCCACTTTGCCTCTTAGACGTGCAGCAGCAAGTGTTCGCGTTCCCATGGCGAAATCACCTTCATGAACTCGGCATGCTCGACTTCCTTGATCTCGGTGTAGATGGTGATGAAGTCCTGCCCCAGCACTTCGGCCAGATCGGCCTCGTCACGCAAGAGGTTGACGGCCTCGCCCAGGCTGCGTGGCAACTGGTAGTCGCCCAGGTAGGCATCGCCACGGCACTCCGGCGTGGGCTCGATCTGCTTGGTGATACCCAGGTAGCCGCAGGCCAGCGTGGCCGCCATCGCCACATAGGGGTTGGCGTCCGAGCCGACCACACGGTTCTCGACGCGGCGAGCAGCAGGCGTGGCCACCGGTGAGCGGATGCCCACCGTTCGGTTGTCCGTGCCCCACTGGATGTTGATGGGCGCGGCATTGGAGCGCACCAGCCTGCGGTAGCTGTTCACATAGGGCGCGAACAGCGCCATGGCAGCCGGGATGTAGCGCTGCAGGCCGCCGATGAACCAGTAAAAGGCCTTGGAAGGGCTGCCATCGGGGTTGCTGAAGATGTTCTGCCCCGTGGCCTTGTCCACCACGCTCTGGTGGATGTGCATGGCGCTGCCGGGCTCATTGGCCATGGGCTTGGCCATGAAGGTGGCGTACATCTCGTGGCGCAGCGCCGCCTCGCGGATGGTGCGCTTGAAGAAGAACACCTCATCGGCCAGGCCCAAGGGGTGATCGTGGAAAAAATTGATCTCCATCTGCCCGGCGCCCACTTCGTGGATCAGGGTGTCCACGTTGAGCTCCATCTTCTCGCAGTAGTCGTAGATGTCTTCGAACAGCGGGTCGAACTCGTTGACCGCGTCGATCGAATACGCCTGACGCGAGGTCTCGGCGCGGCCGCTGCGGCCCTTGGGCGGGCGCAAGGGCATGTTGGGGTCGATGCTGCGCTCGATCAGGTAGAACTCCAGTTCAGGGGCCACCACGGGCGACCAGCCCTGGTCGTCATACAACTGGCAGATGCGCTTGAGCACCGAGCGCGGCGCATACGGGATCAGCTTGCCCTCGCGGTCAAAGCAATCATGGATGACCTGCGCGGTCGGGTCCGTGGCCCAGGGCACGATGCGCACGGTGGCCGGGTCGGGCTGCAGGTGCATGTCCCGGTCGGTGGGCGTGATCACGTCGTAGTACGGGCCGCTCTGCGGGAACTCGCCCGTCACCCCGATGGCCACGATGCCCTCGGGCAAACGCATGCCGCGGTCTTCGGTGAACTTCTCGCGCGGCAGGATCTTGCCGCG
>JACPOH010000119.1 GCA_016185075.1 Aquabacterium sp.
AGTGTTCGATCTGCGCGAATTGGGCTGATGTGATCTCCATGCGCTCACTATCGCGCTTAAATCAACATGGCGCAATTAGTGTTAACAGGCCCTAGTCTGTCGATGTCCTGAAGCCACCTTCATGTGTGGCCTTTCAGGTGATCCCGGCGGTCATGGCTGTGCGCGTGTTTTTGATACGCAAACGCGTGGGATTCGTCTTTGCGCTGTTTCGCTGTTCGATTTTCACTGCTCAGGAGAGTTGCTCATGCCTTCAAACCAATGGGCCGGTGGCCGCTGGTACCAATCCTTCTTCATGCCCGGCAAGGCCGAGCAGGCCGCCTTGACGCATCAGCGCGCCGTGGCTGAGGATCACGCGGCCCAGATCGCCGCCATCCGCCGCTCGCAGGCGGTCATCGAGTTCAACCTGGACGGCACGATCCTGTCGGCCAACGAGAACTTCTGCAAGCTCATGGGCTACGCGGAGGACGAGATCCGGGGCAAGCACCACAGCATGTTTGCAGCGCCCGGTGTGGCTTCAACGCAGGCGTATCGGGATTTCTGGGCCAAACTCAACCGTGGCGAGTTTGATGCCAGCGAGTACAAGCGCATTGGCAAGGGGGGCAAAGAGGTCTGGATTCAGGCTTCCTACAACCCTGTACTGGGTCCCGACGGCCGCCCGGTCAAGGTGGTGAAGTTCGCCACGGACATCACGGCGCAGAAGCTCAGGAACGCCGATTTTGAAGGCCAGTTGGCCGCCATCAGCAAGGCACAGGCGGTGATCGAGTTCGGCCTGGATGGGGTGGTGCTGAACGCCAACGACAACTTCCTGGCCACCTTGGGCTACACGCTGGCTGACATCAAGGGGCAGCACCATGCGATGTTCGTTGACCCGGCCTATCGCGACAGCCCCGCGTACCGCCTGTTCTGGGAAAAGCTTGGCCGAGGGGAGTACGACGCCGGCCGCTACAAGCGCCTGGGCAAGAACAAGCGCGAGGTCTGGATCCAGGCCTCGTACAACCCCATCATGGACATGAATGGCCGGCCATTCAAGATCGTCAAGTACGCAACCGACGTCACGGCTGAGGTGATGGCCAGCAACATGCTGCGCGATGCCGTTGAGCAAGTCCAGCAGGTGACCGAGGCGGCTCAGAAGGGTGATCTCAGCAAACGCGTTTCTTTGGACGGCAAGGACGGGGCCGTTTTGGCACTGTGCACCGGTGTCAACGCGCTGATGGAGACCAATGCCCAGGTGTTCGATGACATCGGCCGTATTTTCAGTGGCCTGGCCGCGGGCGATCTGACACAGCGCATCACCCGGGACACGCAAGGTGTGTTTGAGCAGGTCAAGCGCGATGCCAATACAGGTTGTGATCAGCTCAACATGGTCCTGCGCCAGGTGCACGCCGCCGCGGCAGCCTTGACCGGCGCAGCCCATCAGGTCAGCAGCACAGCGCAATCACTGTCCATCTCGGCAAGCCAGCAGGCTGCGTCGGTTGAAACGGCCAGCGGTTCGATTGGTGCAATGGCCATGTCCATCACGCAAAACCGCGACAACGCCCAGGTCACGGATGGCATTGCCGCCAAAGCCAGCAAGGAGGCGGTGGATGGTGGTACCGCGGTCACGCAAACTGTCGGTGCCATGAAGCAGATCGCCCAGAAGATCAGCATCATTGACGACATCGCCTATCAGACCAATCTGCTGGCGCTCAATGCGGCCATCGAGGCGGCTCGAGCCGGTGAGCACGGCAAGGGCTTTGCGGTGGTGGCGGCCGAGGTGCGCAAGCTGGCCGAGCGCAGCCAGGAGGCCGCAAAGGAAATTGGCGATCTCGCATCCAGCAGCGTGTCCACGGCGGAACATGCCGGCAAGCTGCTGGACGAAATCGTGCCTTCCATTCAGAAAACCAGCAGCCTGGTCCAGGAAATCACCATGGCTTCTCAAGAGCAGAATCAGGCGGTCGCCAAGATCGATCAGGTCATGGGGGATCTGAATCAGGCCACCCAGCAGAATGCGTCTGCTTCCGAGCAACTGGCCGCCACGTCCGAGGAGCTGTCCGGGCAAGCCATGGAGCTGCAGCAGGCCGTGTCGTTCTTCCGCCTGGCATCGTAAGCGCGCCGGCAGACAGCCTCAGGGGCGTCCGCAAGGGGTGTGGCAAACTGCGCCCCCTTGGAAAGTCACTCCTGAGAAGGCTGATCTCTTGGACAAGATCCTGATGCAATTGGCGGCCGAGCTGAATGTTCGCCCCGCCCAAGTCAACGCCGCTGTTCAACTGCTGGATGGTGGCGCCACGGTGCCGTTCATCGCCCGTTACCGCAAAGAGGCCACGGACGGCCTGGATGACACGCAGCTGCGCGACCTGGAAGCGCGCCTGGGCTACCTGCGTGAGCTGGAAGACCGCCGCGCGGCCGTGCTCAAGAGCATCGAAGAGCAGGGCAAGCTGACACCGGAGTTGCGCGCGGCCATCGAAACCGTGCCCACCAAGCAGGAACTGGAAGACCTGTACCTGCCTTACAAGCCCAAGCGCCGAACCAAGGGCATGATTGCCCGCGAAGCCGGCCTGGAGCCCTTGGCCGACAAACTGTTTGCAGACCCGACGCTGGAGCCGCAGGCCGAAGCCGCTGCCTTCATCAACGCCGACGGCGGCTTTGCCGACGCGTTTGCTGTGCTGGATGGCGTGCGCGACATCCTCTCCGAGCGCTGGGCCGAGGACGCCACGCTGATCGGCAAGATGCGTGACTGGCTGTGGTCCGAGGGGCTGTTCAAATCCAAGCTGATGGACGGCAAGGACGAGAACAACCCGGACGTGGCCAAGTTCCGCGACTACTTCGATTACGACGAGCCCATCCGCACCGTGCCTTCCCACCGCGCGCTGGCCGTGTTCCGTGGCCGTACGCAAGAGATTCTGGATGCCAAGCTCGTGCTGAACGAAGAAGTCGTGCCCGGCAAGCCCAGCTTGGCGGAAGGCCGCATCGCCTTGCACCTGGGCTGGAGCCACTCCAAACGCCCCGCCGATGACCTGATCCGCAAATGCATCGCCTGGACCTGGAAGGTGAAGCTCTCGCTGAGCCTGGAGCGCGACCTGTTCACCCGTCTGCGCGAGGCCGCTGAAGCCACCGCCATCAAGGTGTTCGCCGAAAACCTGCGTGACCTGCTGCTGGCGGCACCTGCCGGCAAGCGCGTGGTGATGGGCCTGGACCCTGGCATCCGCACGGGCGTGAAAGTGGCCGTGGTGAGCGACACCGGCAAGGTGCTGGACACCGCGACCGTCTACCCGCATGAGCCGCGCAAGGACTGGGAAGGCGCCATCCACACGCTGGGCCGCTTGTGCGCGGCACATGGCGTCAACCTGATTGCCATTGGCAACGGCACGGCCAGCCGCGAGACCGACAAGCTGGCGGCTGACCTGATCAAGCGGATCCAGAGTCACCTGAGCCCCCAGGCGCCTGTTGGCGCCGCCCCCCAAGGGGGGCGCTCGTCTTGGGGCGGCCCTGCGACGAGCGAGGCCCCCGGCACGCTCATTGAAAAAGTCGTGGTCAGCGAAGCGGGTGCATCCGTGTACTCGGCCTCCGAGTTCGCCAGCAAGGAACTGCCCGATCTGGACGTGAGCTTGCGTGGTGCCGTGTCCATCGCCCGCCGCCTGCAGGACCCTCTCGCCGAGCTGGTCAAGATCGACCCCAGGAGCATCGGCGTGGGGCAGTACCAGCACGATGTCAACCAGAGCGAGCTGGCACGCACGCTGGACGCCGTGGTCGAAGACTGCGTGAACTCCGTGGGGGTGGACCTGAACACGGCCTCGGCGCCGCTGCTGTCCCGCGTGTCGGGCTTGAGCTCGGCGGTGGCCAACAGCATCGTGCGCTGGCGTGATGCCAATGGCGCCTTCAAGAACCGCAAGCAGCTGATGGACGTGGCAGGCCTGGGCGCCAAGACCTTCGAGCAGGCGGCTGGCTTCCTGCGCATCCGCGATGGCGACAACCCGCTGGACATCTCGGGCGTGCACCCGGAGACCTATCCTGTTGTCGAAAAGATGCTGGCTGCCACCGGCAAGCGCGTGGATGAGCTGATCGGCAAGAGTGACGTGCTGCGCACGCTCAAGCCCGAACTGTTCGCCGATGACAAGTTCGGCGTGATCACGGTCAAGGACATCATCGGCGAGCTGGAAAAGCCCGGCCGTGACCCGCGCCCTGACTTCAAGGTGGCGCGCTTCAACGACGGTGTGGAAGACATCAAGGACCTCAAGGAAGGCATGGTCCTGGAGGGCACGGTCAGCAACGTGGCGCAGTTTGGCGCCTTCGTGGACCTGGGGGTGCACCAGGATGGTCTGGTCCACGTGAGCCAGCTGGCCAACAAGTTCGTCAACGATGCCCGCGAGGTGGTCAAGACGGGTGACATCGTCAAGGTCAAGGTGATCGAGGTGGACCTGGCTCGCCAGCGCATCTCGTTGACCATGAAGCTCGACGCACCCACAGGGCAGAAGGCGGCCGGCGGTGCCCGTGACAACAGCTTCAGGCCTGCTGCGCGCAACGAGCGCAGCGGTGGTGGCGGGGCAGGGCGAGGTGCGCCTCAGCCGCAGGGGCAGTCCGCCATGGCGGCGGCCTTTGCCAAGCTGCAGACCAAGCGATGAGCTGAGCCGGCAGGCCTCACGCGATCGTCAGAAAGCGCCCGCTTGCAAGCGGGCGTTTTCCATTCAGACCCTGGCGCGCAACAGCCTCAGGCCATTGAACACCACCAGCAGGCTGGCGCCCATGTCGGCGAACACCGCCATCCACAAGGTGGCCTGCCCCCCCAGCGCCAAGGCCAGGAAGACGGCCTTGATACCCAGAGCCAGCGCGATGTTCTGCTTGAGCACG
>JACPOH010000406.1 GCA_016185075.1 Aquabacterium sp.
ACGACCACCCCCTGATCGTGGAAGGTCTGGCCAGCGTGCTGTCTCGCTATGGATTGACGGTGGTCGGTTCGGCCAGCGAAGCGACCTCGGTGGTCGACACGTACGCGAGACTGCAACCTGATGTCCTCGTGCTCGACCTGCGTTTCGGTGATGCAAGCATTGGTGGACTGGACCTGCTGCAGGCGCTGATCGCCCAGTTTCCCCAAGCGCGTGTAGCCATCTACACCCAGTTCGATCAGGACACCGTCGTGCGCGAAGCCTACAAGCGCGGCGCCAAGGCGTTCGTCCCCAAGAGCACGGACCCGGCGGACCTGGCACAAGCGATCCTCAAGGTCCACCAGGGTGAGACCGTCTTCCTGCCGGAAATCGCTTCGCGCCTGGCCATGCTGAGCGTGCATGGCGATCAATCACCCCTGGCGCGCTTGCAGCCTCGTGAAATCGAGGTATTCAAGATGATGGCGCAGGGCTTGACCAACGTGGAAATCGCCGAGCGCATGAACCTGTCGCCCAAGACGATCAGCACCACGAGCCAGTCCATCAAGGACCACCTGGGCATCCACCGCGCTGCGGACATCACCTTGCTGGCTGTGAAGTGCGGCTTGATCGAGCCCTGAGCCCGCTGACGCGAGGCTCCTTGGCAGCAGAAGGCAGTAGAAGTAAGACATGAGATTCACGTTGGCCCCTTTCCTGGCGAGCCTTGCCGCCACAGCACTCTTTGCGTCCCTCGGGGCCTCGGCGCAAACACCAGCCGCCGAAGACCTCGACTCCACCGAGGTCAATTACCCGGTGGTGATCACGCCCACGCGGCTGCGTCAATCACTTGGTGACGTCCCAGCCAGCGTCACCATCATCACGGCCGAGACCCTTCGTCGCTACGGCATCACAAGAATTGAAGAGGCGCTGCGCCTGGTGCCAGGCATGGCGGTCACGGCCTCGACCTGAAACGATTACCGGGTCAACTACCATGGCACGGACGCCATCAACCCTCGACGGATGAATGTCCTGATCGATGGCGTGTCGGCCTATCGCGCCGGCTTGTCCAAAGTCGAATGGGTTGCGCTCCCCTTGTCCATGGAAGACATTGATCGGATCGAGGTCACGCGGGGCCCCGATTCGTCCTCGTACGGGCCCAATTCCATGATGGCGGTCGTCAACATCCTGACCAGGCATCCGAAGGACGTCGAACGGGGCTTCGTCGCGGGCTCGGCTGGCTCACAGCACGCCAACGGACTCACGGCCAGACTGGCCACCAGGCTGTACGACAGCACCGATGCGTATGTGACGGCCGAGCACCAGCGCGACAGTGGCTACGACAACATCGCTCGCCCACGCGGCACGCCTCGGGACAGCACCCGCGTTCGGCGCGTGAACGTCCGAACGGAAACCGATCTGCAGCAAGGGGCCTCGCTGGAACTGCAGGCCGCGTTCGTGGATGCCCAGCGCGGCAATGGTTACGTGCCCGACATCTACCAAACGTCGTCCAGCACACCTGACCTCTTTCAAAAAGATGCACAGGTCAGCGGCAAATGGACGAAAGCTGTCTCGCCCAATCACGAGATTCAGATCAAGGCTTATCACGACCAGTACAGCGCCAGGCAAAACTGGCGCACCTGCCCCCTTCAAGCGATTCTCCTGCCTGGGCTTGCTCAGCTCTACTCGGCCAACCCCAGGCTGTTCCTCAACGCGCTGAACCTCTTGCTGACCGACGATGTCGCCAGTGCAACGCCCCAGGAAGCAGCCGTGATCAATCAGGCCTTGGCGGTCACGGCGCAACTGGGCCCGTTCTGGTTTTCCAGGACCACGTGCGGAAACACCAACCAGGACCTGGCCGACCAACGCACCCAGATCGAATTGCAGGACACCTTCGTCTTTTCCGACTCATTGCGAATGGTCGGAGGGCTCGGTTTGCGCTATCAATCGGTCGACAGTGCAACCTACTTCGGCGGCACGGCAGGCAACATGGTTCGCTGGGCCTTTGGCCATGCCGAGTACCGCCCCACGTCTGCGCTGACCTTCAACCTGGGTGGCTACGGCGAGTCAGACTCGCTGGGGCGCAACACCTTCTCGCCCAGAGCGGCTGTCAACTATCACCTCAGCGACAGCCAATCCATCCGAGCGGTGTATTCGCAAGGCACCCGTACCCCGGATCTTGGCGAAACACGCGGCAGCTGGACCGAGACGGTCACGGATCTGACACCGCCCGTCCTGGGCGCAACCAGCGGCCGCTACTTCGTCACGATGCTGGGTGACCCCAACCTGTCGGAGGAGCGCATCACCTCGGTCGAACTGGGCTACCTGCTCGCGCTGCGCAAGGTGGGCTTGACACTGGACGTACGGGCCTTCGACGATCACCTCACCCAACTGATCACGGACTACAACCTGTCCGAACAGCTGCAGCCTACCAACAATGGCCACACGCGGCTGACCGGCGCCGAGGCTCAATTGAACTGGGACATGACACCCCGCTGGTCAAGCTGGCTGAGCTATGCGTATTTGCTCAACCGCAACCCCAGCACGGAGGTGGAAACGCTCCAGTACTCGCGGCACAGCTATGCGCTGGGGCTGTCGCACGCCCTGACCGAGAAGTGGCGCTTGTCGCTGGCCACCTATGGCGCCTCCGGAAACGGCTACCAGGAGAGGCCATATGCCAGAACGGATGCCAGCATGAGCTATGGCTTTCTCTGGAACACGATGCCGAGTTCCGCCACCATCGTGATGCGCTATTTGCACACGCCCGTCGTGGCCACGTATCAAGGCGCGAACTCGTTCCAGTCGAGCTACAACGATCGGCGCAGCCTGCACGGCACGGTCCGTGTCGCGTTTTAGGCTCGCGCGCTCACTGACTGCCGAATCAACGTGCGCCAAGCAAGCCCCCTGCTCACCGCCTTGCTTGATCGACGGCAGTTCTGCGCCCTCACGGCCATGGGGGCGCTTTCCACCTCTTTGGGCGCAGCCACCAAAGAGGTGCGCGTCCTGACAGCGCCAACACCCAACAGTCAGCGCGCCATCCTGCAAAGCCTTCGGGTGCGGTTTCCGTCATTGGTGAGCGAGAGCAACCTGGGCAACTTCGACGCGAGGCTGTCGAACACCCCCTTGATCACGCTGGGGCCGGTCGCGTTGAAAACGGCGCTGGAAAGCGATGTGCGAGGCCCGGTGATATCGACGTTTACGTCCAGCCAGACCTTCAGAAGGCTGGTCGATGCGTCCACGCGTGAGCGCGGTGTCACCGGCCTCTATGCCGATGCGTCACCGCTGGCACAGCTTCAGCTGATTGCCACACTGTTCGAGCGCAAGGTGACGGTCGGCGTTCTGATCTCGGAAGCCTCCAGCCACCTGGAACGGGCCTTGAAGCAGGCAGCCCAACAGACCGGGCTCGAATTGCTGGTGCATCACACGGAGTTGTCGCAAGACCCCGCGCGTGCGCTCAACAACCTGTCGGGTGCACAGGTGCTGCTGGCGCTCCCCGACAGCACGCTCTACACACCCGACGCGCTGCGGGCTGTCCTTGAATCAACGTATCGGCGGGGTCTGCCCGTGATCGGTTTTTCTCAGGCAACGGTGGCCGCCGGCACGCTGGCATCAGCCTATCCGGATATCGACGACATCGTTGCGGACCTGGGTGAACTGCTCGACAACATCAACATGCAGGCCAACGATGCCTTGCCGGAAGCCCGGTTTGCCCGCTACTGGCGCGTGATCGTCAATGACAACGTTGCCCGCTCGATGGGCATCGCCATCACCGACAAGGTGCGGACGTTGGGCACGCATCCAACAGGGAGAATGGGATGAAACTGCGCTTCTGGCGAAGTTGGGGCATTGCTGCCCGCCTGCTCGCCGTAGCGGTGCTGCCGGCCAGCCTGATGTTCGTGGCCGTGACAGGCACGCTGTACGTCACGGCCAAAGGCGACGTCCACCGCGACGTGGCCGAGCGCGGGCGCCTGATCGCCACAGCTCTGTCACTGAGCAGCCAGTACGGCCTGGTCTCTGGCAATGTGGAGCAACTGCGCACCACCTTGCACCAGGTGCTGCGCGCCGACCCCAGCATCGTGTGCATTGCCATCTCGAATGCGCGACACCAGGTCCTTACCTCCGAGTGCCAGACACGTACCTTCACCGAAACCAGCGACTACGACATGCCCGTGCGCATCGAGTCGCTGCCGGACACGGATCAATTCGAGCCTCCCTCCGGCGCCGACACGGTGTCTCGGGCTGACGGCAGCCTGCGCACCGTCGGGCATGTGCGCGTCAGCGTGTCGGCCACGCCCATCTTCGAGGCCAGGCGCCAGGCGCTGCTGCTGGCGTGTGCGCTGGTGCTCAGCGCCGCGATCGCCAGCTGTCTGATCGGGATGTGGTTGGCGGGGCGCCTGCGCCACACGTTCGGCGCCGTGATGGAGGCGCTGAGATCCATCCGGACCGGGAACTTTGATGTCCGGCTGGATGGTGCCCGCCCCGGCGAGCTCGGCGAACTTCAAAGAACCATTCTTCAAATGGCCAGCACGCTGCACGCAGCTCGCCATGAACTTGAGCAGCAGGTGGTCAGCCGCACAAGGGAGTTGCAGGAAGCTGTCAAACGCATCCAGCAGGCCGATGCCGAAAAACGCCGATTGATCACCTACAGCAATGCGCGTGTCGAGGAGGACCGCAGGCGTGTCGCGCTGGACATCCACGACCACCTGGGTGCTGCCCTCATCTCCGTGCGACTGGAAGCAGCGGCCCTGGTCGCCAAGGCCCAGGCCAACGGTGACGAGGACACGGCCAAGGGCGCGCGACGCATCGCCGAAACGGCCGAATCGCTCTATGCCAGCACGCGCGACATCGTCAAGAGCCTGCGCCCGGAAGTCATTGACACGCTGGGCCTGGCGGGCGCTGTGGAAGAAATGGTCCGCAGCCACGACAAGGTCCACCCTCACTGCCAGTTCACATTCAGCGAAGACCTGGCCTTGACCGAGGTACCCAGCGAACTGGCGATGCCGGCCTATCGCCTGGTTCAGGAGGCCCTCAACAACATCGTCAAGCACGCCGACGCCACAGAGGCATCGGTTCATCTGGGGCTGAGCCGGGACAAACAACAGCTGTGCATCGAGATCCAGGACAACGGCCGGGGCTTCGATACCAGCACGTCCAACCAGTCTGGCCTGGGCCTGATCGGCATGCGCGAACGCGTCGCCGCGGTGGGTGGCGAGCTGTGCATCTCATCGCCCAGAGGGCAAGGCACCACCATCTACGTGACCCTGCCGCTGACACCAGGCAAGTCGAGCTAAAGGGGGTTGCGCCCGCCCCCACCCGCTGGCCCCATCCACACAGGCAAGAAAAAACCCCGGCAAGCCGGGGTTTGGTTCATGTGCGGTCTGCAGCAGATCAGCGTTGGCCGATAGGCTGGACATCGCGCTTGGGCGAACCCACGAACAGCTGACGGGGACGGCCGATCTTGTACTCGGGGTCGCCGATCATTTCGTTGAGCTGAGCGATCCAGCCCACGGTACGTGCCAGGGCAAAGATGGCGGTGAACAGCTGCACGGGGATGCCGATGGCGCGCTGGACGATGCCGGAGTAGAAGTCGACGTTCGGGTACAGCTTGCGCGACACGAAGTAGTCGTCTTCCAGGGCGATCTTTTCCAGGGCCATGGCCAGCTTGAACAGCGGGTCGTTCTGCAGACCCAGTTCGTTCAGCACTTCGTGGCAGGTCTCACGCATCAGCTTGGCGCGTGGGTCGTAGTTCTTGTACACGCGGTGACCGAAGCCCATCAGCTTGGTGGCGGAGTTCTTGTCCTTCACTTCAGCGATGAACGAACCGATCTTCTCGACGCCGCCGTTGCGCTGGATTTCTTCCAGCATGTTCAGGGCAGCTTCGTTGGCGCCACCGTGAGCAGGGCCCAACAGGCAAGCCACGCCAGCAGCGATGGCCGCGAACGGGTTGGTGCCGGACGAACCGCACAGACGCACGGTCGAGGTGGAGGCGTTCTGCTCGTGGTCGGCGTGCAGGATGAAGATGCGGTCCATGGCGCGAACCAGCACGTCGTTGACCTTGTAGTCAGCGCAAGGCGTGGCGAACATCATGCGCATGAAGTTCTCGGTGTAGGACAGGTCGTTCTTCGGATAGATGAACGGCTGGCCGATCGAGTACTTGTAAGCCATGGCCACGAGCGTAGGCATCTTGGCGATCAGGCGGATGGCCGCGATCTGACGGTGCTCGGGGTTGTTGATGTCGGTGCTGTCGTGATAGAAGGCCGACAGGGCGCCCACCAGACCGGTCATGACGGCCATGGGGTGAGCGTCACGACGGAAGCCGCGCAGGAAGAACTGCATCTGCTCGTTGACCATCGTGTGGTTGGACACGCGGGCGACGAACTCATCCTTCTGCGTCGTGTTGGGCAGTTCGCCGTTCAGCAGCAGGTAGCAGGTTTCCAGGAAGTCGCAGTTGGTGGCCAGCTGCTCGATGGGGTAGCCGCG
>JACPOH010000072.1 GCA_016185075.1 Aquabacterium sp.
ATGGGCCTGGCCCGCGTGATGACCGGCCTGAGCTGGAACGGACCCGATCAAAGCAACAACACCTGGTGGGGCAAAACGGGCAAGACCTGGAACCAGCCCATGCAGATGTACCCGCAGTTCCACTCCACGGGTGAAAAGGCCTTCCTGGGCGTGCGCATCCCCGCCACCACCGGGACGATGACGCAGGCCATGGCCGACGCCGAACTCAAGATGGCACTCGACACGCTGTTCAGGCACCCGAACATGCACGCCTTCTTTGGCAGGCAGCTCATCAAGCGCCTGGTCACCAGCAACCCCAGCGAGGACTACGTCTACCGCGTGGCCCAGGCCTTCAAGGACAACGGCAGCGGGGTACGCGGCGACATGAAAGCCGTGCTGCGCGCCGTCCTGCTGGACCCGGAAGCCCGCGACCCGAGCAAGCTCGCCGACCCCAACTGGGGCAAGCTGCGTGAGCCCATGATCCGCTGGGCCAACTACCTGCGGGCCTTTCATGTTCGCGCCAGCACCTACCAGTACCGCAACCTGTACCTGGAAGACCCGATCTATGGCCTGGCCCAGAGCCCGCTGCACGCCCCCTCGGTCTTCAACTGGTACAGCCCGGACTACAGCCCCCCCGGCGAATTGCTCGACGCCCGCCTGACCGCACCGGAGTTCCAGATCACCCATGAAACCTCGCTGACGGCGTACCTCAACTTCATGGAAAGCAAGATCCGCTACCTGGGCGACCACGTTGAATTCACCAAAGGCAAGCCCGACGCCATGGTGGCCGACTACAGCGCCGAAATCGCCCTGGCCAAAGACCCGGACAAGCTGCTGAATCGGCTCGACATCCTGCTGATGAACGGCCAGATGAGTGCGGCCACCCGTGCACTCATCAAGGACACGCTCACCCGCATCACCGCCAAAGCCTGGGTTCAACCACCGGAGGAAGTCCGTGTCGACATGGCTGTCCGCCTGCTGATGAGCTCCCCCGAGTACCTGATCCAGAAATAAGCGAGCGCGCCATGAGCTTCATCCACACCCACGCTGACCGCCGCCTGTTCCTGCGCCAGAGTGCCGCCCTGGGCGCCATGGCTGGCTCGTCCCTGGTCTCCAACCTGGCCCTGATCGGCGCCGCGGCAGCCCAGAGCCCTGGTCTGCATCAACCTGGGCGGCGGCAACGACAACGCCAACACCGTCGTGCCCGTCAGCCCCACGGAATACGCCGCGTATGCCGCGGCACGCCAGACCCTGGCCCTGCCCACCAGTGCGCTGCTACCGCTCAGCCCCACCGGCTACAGCGGCCCTTCGCTGGCCCTGCACCCGTCGTTGCTCAAACTGCAAGGCTTGTTCAACAGTGGCAAGGCCGCCGTGATGGCCAATGTGGGCACCCTGGCCCAGCCCATCACCAAAGACCAATGGGACAAGCGCACCCCCACCACCAGGTTGCCCTACCAGCTTTTCTCGCACTCTGACCAGAGCCGCGAATGGCAGACCGGCATTCCCGACGCGGCCTCGCGCACCGGCTGGCTGGGCCGTGCCGGCGACTTGCTCGACAGCCTCAACAACAGCCCGGTGTCGATCTGCATGTCCCTGGGGGGCAACAACATGCTGGAAGTGGGCAACACGGTCGTGCAGTACCAGCTCACGGCACAAGGGCCCGTTGCGCTGCGCGAGCTGGACAGCCCTTATGGCGTCAACACGCCGGCCCTGCGCATCCTGCTGACCGACAACGCGCGCACCAACAAGATGGAGCGCGAGCTGACAGCCGTGGCTCGGCGCGCCATTTCCACCGAAAGCGCCGTGAGTTATGCCATCGCGCCTTCGGCATCCCCCGACCCCAAGGACCCACGCAAGGGCACCCAGCCCATGCCCACCTTCGGCGGCGGTACCTTGGGCGCCCAGCTGCGCATGGTCGCCCGCATGATCGCCGCGCGCAAGGACCTGGGGCATGCACGCCAGATCTTCTACGTCTCGCATGGCGGCTACGACATGCACTCGGACCTGATCACCAACCACGCCAAACGCCTGGCCGAACTGGACGCCGCCGTCTCGGATTTCTACCAGCAAACGGTCGCCCTGGGCGTCAGCGACCAGGTCACCACCTTCACAGCCTCGGAGTTCGGCCGCGCCCTGCAATCCAACGGCGATGGCTCGGACCACGGCTGGGGCGCGCACCACTTCGTCGTGGGCGGCGCCGTGCACGGCCAGCGCATCTTTGGCCAATGGCCCACGGTGGCCCTCAAGAGCAGCGACGACGCCGGCAACGGCCGCCTGATCCCGACCACCGCCGTGGACCAGTACGCCGCGACGCTGGCCACCTGGATGGGCGTGAGTGCGGGCCAGCTGAGTACCGTGCTGCCCAACATCGGGCGCTTCGCCAGCAGCAACCTGGGCTTCTTCAGCGCCTGAGCGCGGCGCACCCGCACGGCGGCCTTCGTGAAAACACCGAGGGCGGCTGTCGCCGCGCTTTCCTTGTTGTCGTGAAATATTCTGGTCGCCAGGGCTCGGCGGCCCTAGCATGCGAGACCCCCATCGCACGAACCGCATGCCGTACCGATGACCTCCAAGCCCTCCACCACCTTCGTCGTGCACGGCCCGCATGGCCCCCTGGCTGTTCAGCGCTGGGGCCACGCCTCGCTGCCCGTGGTCATCCTGGTCCACGGCTACCCGGACAACCGCAGCAAATGGGAGCCGGTGGCCCGCCAGCTGAGCGACCGCTACCAGGTCATCGCGTATGACGTGCGCGGTGCCGGCGACTCGTTCAAGCCCAAGCGCCGGCGCGACTACCGGCTCGAACACCTCACCGCCGACTTCAAGGCCGTGCTGCAGGCGGTCAGCCCCAAGCGCCCGGTGCACCTGGTGGCCCACGACTGGGGCTCGGTGCAAAGCTGGGAGTTCGTGACGGACCCTGCCCTCAAAGGCCGCATCGCCTCGTTCACCTCATGTTCCGGCCCTTGCCTGGACCACTTCGGCCACTGGCTGCGCGACAGCCTCAAGCGCCCCACCCCGGTCAACC
>JACPOH010000038.1 GCA_016185075.1 Aquabacterium sp.
CCCAGGCGCTTGAAATCGGTACGCTGGCCATCGATCTGCTCGGCGGCGTAGACGCGAGCCTTGGCCTGCACGTCATCGCGGCTGAGGTTGCGGCCGAAGGTCTTTTCGATCTGGTTTTCGATGGGCAGGCCGTGGCAGTCCCAGCCGGGCACGTAGATGGCGTCCATGCCCTTGAGCTGGCGCGCCTTGACGATCATGTCCTTGAGGACCTTGTTGACGGCGTGGCCGATGTGGATGTTGCCGTTGGCATACGGCGGGCCGTCGTGCAGCACGAACTTGGGCGCGCCCTGACGCGCTGCGCGCAGCTTGTCGTACAGGCCGTTCTTTTCCCACTCGGCCACCCAGCCCGGCTCGCGCTTGGGCAGATCGCCCCGCATCGGGAAGGGGGTATCGGGCATGTTCAGCGTGGCGCGGTACTGGCCTTCACCTGAGGTGTTGGCGGGGGCAGCAGGCTTCTTGTCTTGACTCATGATCGTTCTCGGCAAAGGAACACGACAGGGCGGCCACATGTGGCCCCGTTGCCATCGGGTTCCTGGGAATCAGGTGAGCCGCGCACCACGCTCGCTGTCAGCAACGGCGGGGAAAGCGGCCAGGCTTGGTTTCGGTCAGACGGTGAGCGTCAAATTCGGTCGCGCGTGGTCTGACGGCGCTGCGCCTGGAAGAAGGACTTCGCATCGGCGATGTCCTTGTGGATCGCGGCCTGCAACGCGTCCAGCCCGTCGTAACGGGCTTCATCTCGGAGTTTGTGCAGGAGTTCCACGCGCACGATTTTACCGTAGCCCCCCTCAGACCCCAGATGGGCCGGCCATTCGAAGCAATGGACCTCCAGCAGCACCCGCCCGGCGTCTTCCACCGTGGGGCGTACGCCCAGGCTGGCCACGCCCTCCAGCGGGTGGTCTGCCAGACCGTGGGTGCGGACCACGAAGATCCCGGTGGTGGCCGGTTTCTCATGGCCGAAGCGCACGTTGAGCGTGCGGCAATCGAGGCTGCGGCCCAGTTTGGCGCCGTGGATCACGTGGCCGCTCACGGTATAGGGCCGCCCCAGCATCTGCTCCACACGGGCCATGTCACCGGCCGCCATGGCTTCACGCACGACCGACGAGGACACACGCACGCCGTGCACCTCGTAGCTCATCATACGGGCCACGTCGAAGCCGTGGTCGTTGCCGGCGGCGTCCAGCAGCTTGTAGTCGCCTGCACGTTTGGCACCGAAACGGAAGTCATCGCCTACCAGCACATAACGTGCGTTCAGCCCCTTGACCAGCACGTTTTGGATGAAATCATCCGGACTCTGGCTGGCGAAGCGGCGGTCGAAACGCAGGATCACGACCTGGTCCACCCCGCAGCGCTCCAGCTCGGACAGCTTGTCGCGCAGCGTGGCGATGCGCGCAGGCGCGATCTCCGGCTTGCCCGCCAGCTGGGCGAAATAGTCACGCGGGTGCGGCTCGAAGGTCAGCACGGTGCTGGGCACCCCCCGGTGCTGAGCCTCGTTACGCAACAGGGCCAGCATGGCCTGATGCCCGCGGTGGACACCATCAAAGTTGCCAATGGTCAGTGCACAGGCCGGGGCGAGTGCCGCATGGTGAAAACCACGAAAGACTTGCATAGGGCCAAATTATGCCCGGCGATCCCCGAGACCGATCGGGCCGTGTGGCGGCATCGCCTGGTCCACAATAAGTGATACCATGATCACATTAACGAAATTGGGGAGGAACTGCTGCCTTGCTTGGGCAGCACCCTCACAGAGAAGGCGCCGCCTGACTTAGACTGCGCCTTGATGTCCCAAGAGCTTCTGCCATCCAGCCTGCACGCGCGCGACGGCCTGACCCTGCACCTGTCCCACTGGCCTGCGTCCGCACCGAAAGGTGTGGTCCTGTTTCTGCATGGCCTCACGGAACACGGGCAACGCTACGCCGAAACGGCAAGGTGCATCAACGAAGCAGGGTGGGCCGTGGTGGCGCCCGACTTGCGAGGCCACGGCCAATCGGAAGGGCCGCGCGGGGCCATGGTTCACGATGACGACTATCTGCACGATCTGGCCACGGTGATGGACGCGGTGAGCGAAACCTACGCAGGGCTGCCACTGGTGCTCCAGGGACACAGCATGGGCGGCGCCCTGGCGGCGCGCTTTGCCGCCGCGCAAGCGCTGCCGCGCGAGGACACGCCCTGGGCGCGCCCGCTGGATGGTCTCGTGTTGTCTGCCCCGGCTCTGCAGCCCACCATGAGCCTGGTGCAAAAGGCGCTGTTGTCCACCATGGGGCGGCTGATTCAGGACGTGCCCGTGCCTGTGGCGTTCAAGCCCGAGTGGAGTTGCTCCGACCCCGACGTGGTGGCGCAGTACAAGACTGACCCCTTGATCCACCAGAAGATCACGCCTCGCGTGGCGCTTTTCCTGGCTGGACAAACCCACGCTGTCATGCGCCGGGCCCCCAGTTGGACGACACCCACGTTGATGCTCTACTCGCCGGACGACCGGCTCATCGTGACCGAGGCATGCGAGCGATTCATGAAGGCCCTGCCGGCGGATCTGGCTACCACGCGCGCCTTCCCGGGCCTGCTGCATGACATCTTGAAAGAGCCCGATCGGGGGCGTGTGCACCAGGCCCTGCAACAATGGCTGATGGCCACCTTTGCCGCATGAACAACAGCTCCATCGCTCCACCTCGACGCCGGACCGGCCGCCCATCCAAGCAAGACATGGCACCGGGCCAGGACGCCAGGACCATGCTGTTACAGGCAGCCGGCGCCGAGTTCGTGGAGTTCGGCTACGAGCACACCACCACGAACCGAATCGCCCACCGGGCGGGTTTTGCCCCCCAGACTTTCTACCGCTGGTACCAGGACAAACTGGATGTGTTCATCCACGTGTTCGAGGCCTGGACGGACGCTGAACTCGACCTGCTGGACGCCCTGCTGACCGAACAAACGGCCAGCCTGCAAATCGCCGAGGCCTTTGTGGCTAACTACCGCAGCTTCGCCTTGTTCAAGCGCAGCCTCCAGCAACTTGCGGCCAACACGCCCGAGGTACGGCAAGCGCGCGCGGCCTGTCGGTTCAAACAGATCCAGCACGTCAGGCGCTGGAACCCTGCCTTGCAGAACAACGAGGTGATTGCCGCCCTGCTGGTCGGTGCCGAACAGCTTTGCCAATCACTGGCGGAAGGTGAATTCGAGGACATGGGCCTCACAGGACGGCATGCCTACCAGCAACTCGCCAAGCTGATCGATCTTCTGAGGCCTGACTCGCCGTCGTGCTGAGCTTGTGCCG
>JACPOH010000039.1 GCA_016185075.1 Aquabacterium sp.
ATGACCATCGAGCGCACGGACCTGAGGGTGCCTTTCAACCTGACCTTCCTCAAGCAGCGCGCCCGCTGAATACCTTGTCAGGTCTTGGCGCCGCCGGTGCCGCCACAGCAGTTGGCGGGTGTCAGGGTGGGCCAGCCATAGGGCGGAGCCACCTGGGTGTTGATGCGCACGGCGATGACCTGTGGGCGGCGGTGCCGGGCCGCATCCTCCAGCGCCTGCTGCAGTGCCTCGCGGAAGGCCTGCGTGCCTTGCTCATGGGTGACCGTGACCGCACGTGCACCCAGGCCTTGCGCAAACATGGCCAGATCGGGGCGTCCTAATGCGTAGTAGTCGTCCCACTGTGCGGCGGGCGGCAGCAACTGCGCCATGCCCTGGCTCACCATGGCCAGGTCGTTGTCGTCCAGCACGATCCAGATGGCGCCCACACGGTGCTGGGCGGCGGTGGAAATTTCGGCGCCGTGCATCATGAAGGCGCCATCACCCACCACGGCCACGCATGGCAGATCCGGTGCGGCCATCTTGCCACCCACGACCGCACCGACTGCAAACCCCATGGGGCCCATCGACAAGGCGCTGTGATAGCGCACGGGCGGGTTGATGACCAGGTTGTTGAGCGACCAGCCCACGCAGTTGCCGGCATCGATGAAGATGTGCCCTTCGTGCACGAGTTCATCGATGACGCGCATCATCGCGGCCGGATGAACGGGCGCAGCCTCGCTGTCGCGGCCGGCTGGGTCTGACCAGGGCGTGCGGCTCAGCTTGATCTGCTGGATCACGGCCTTGCGCGCATCCACCTTGGCTTGATCAGGATGCAGATGGCGGGCCTTCCCGCACATCACATCCAGTGTGGTGCCGATCTCGGCCACGATACCCCGTGTGATGGGGAAGTCCCGGCCGATCACGCCGGCGCTGAGGTCCACCTGGATGAAGTGCTCTGTGGGTTCCAGTGCGGGGCTGTAGAGCGCCGACGCCGTGACCGAGGTGGACAACTCGCCCAGGCTGGAGCCCAGTACCAGCAGGGTATCGAACTGGTCGGCCTTGTTGGCGGGGTGCATGTAGAGACTCGGCCAGGCGCTGCCGCAGATGCCGTAGTTGCGCAGCGAGAGCGCATGGCTTTCGGGGAAGATGCCTTTGGCATCGGGCGTGGTCATCACGGCGATGCCGAAACGGTCGACGAACTCGGTGAAGGCCTTCAGGCGCTCGGGGCAGGCCAGGGCGTCGCGGCTGCCATTGCCCAGGAAGATCAGCGGGCGTTTGGCCTGCACGAGTTCGTGCAGGGTGTCAGCCACGGCCTTGGGGTCGGTGCAGGCCGTTTGGGGCCGGTATGTCGAAGGGCGGACCGAGGCGGGGTAGCCGGGCACGCATTCGCCTGCGATGTCATTGGGCAGGCTGATGTGAACGGCCTGCTTGGGCAGCGACAGCGCATTGCGCAGCGCCTGCTGGAACAGGGTCTGGAAGTTGGCCGGGCTGGAGATGAGGGCGCTGGAGGCCAGGGCGTTCTGGAAGATGTTGTGCACGTCCAGCTTGGCGTCCGTGCCTTCCTGCAGGTAGCCCTTGCCGTAATAGGCCTCGGGCACTTCACCGGTGATGACCAGCACGGGGGAGTTGCTGGCTTGCGCGTTCATGGCGCCGGTCAGGGCGTTGGTGGCGCCGGGGCCGGAGGTGGTCAGCACCACACCCAGATGGCCTTTGACGCGGGCATACCCGTCGGCGATATAGGCTGCACCAGTTTCGTGCCTGCAAATCACATATTCGATCTGGTGTGATTTCTTCTTGAGTTCATCCATCAGCCAGACGGCCGCGCCGCCGGGGATGCCAAATACCTTGTCGACGCCTTCGGCGCGCAAATACTCGACAAGCAATTGGGCGACGGTGCCACAGGGAGCGCGTGCAGGAGTCGGTGCGGGGACGGGAGAGGACATGGTCATTCACTTCCTGGTTGATGGTGGGGTGCGTGAATTCACGCGCGTATCTGCTGCGGGCGAGCCTGGATCGAGCAAAACGGATACCGCGCGATCAAATAGGCCAGACAAGGTCTGTACATCGTCAGATTGAGTCAGACCCTGAGTGCCAAAAATGTGCCCTCTACAACCACAGGGCCAAATCGTGAAAACAGATACTTTGAACCCCGTTTTGGATATCGCCATCGTTGGCGCAGGTGTATCAGGCCTCTACAGCGGCTGGCGGTGGTTGGCCAGCCCGCAAGGCAAAGGGGGGCGCGTCGAGGTATTCGAGTTGAGCCACCGCGTGGGTGGGCGCCTGATGTCGGCGCAACCTCCGGGCATGCCAGAGGGGCGTGTCGAGCTTGGGGGCATGCGCTTCACGACGGGGCAGACTCGGGTTGCCGACCTGGTGTCTTACTTGCAGCTGGCCACCGAACCCTTTGTGGTGGCGCAGGACCAGAACATGGCTTACCTGCGCGGGCGCCATCTGCGTACCAAGGATTTGTCCGACCCGAGCAAAGTGCCCTACGACATCCCGAAGTCCGACTACGAGGGCTTCAAGAAGGGCTTCACGGCACTGGCCGCCGAGCGCTACCTGGAAGAGGTGCTGCACAAGAAGCATGTGGATCTCAAGACTGTGGATTGGGACAAGGTTGCTCAGACCGGCCGCTATGAAGGCCACCGCGTGATCGACCTGACCATGCGCTACATCTACAACCGCTCGGTCAGCCACGAGTCCTTCCAGTTCGCGGAGGACACCAGCGGCTACGACAGCATCTTCTTCACCTGGAATGCCGCCGATGGCTTCCCCTGGAACCTGGGTGACTATGGCGCGAGCATCGAATACAAGCGCCTGAAGGATGGCTATGAGACGCTGCCCAAGACCCTGCATGAACGCTTCGAGTCGGTGGGCGGCAAGGTGCATTTCAGGCATCGCCTGGTGCGTTTTGACACGGTCAAACTGGACGATGGCAGCGAAGGCGTCGAGTTGCACATCGAGCACGGCGGCCATCACAAGGTGGTGCGTGCGCGCAAGCTGATCCTGGCCATGCCGCGTCGTTCGCTGGAACTGATCGAGCAGACGGGTTCGGTGCTGGGGCGTGAGCAGCACGAGGTGCACAAGCTGATCGAGTCGGTCACGCCCATCCCGCTGTTCAAGCTGGCGCTGTGCTACCGCACACGCTGGTGGGAGACGCTGGGCATCACGCAAGGGCAGTCGGTGACCGACCTGCCGATCCGCCAGTGCTACTACTGGCCTGTGGGGGACGACACCAAGGCTGGCGCCATCCTGATCTACAACGATGGGCTGGACCTGGAATACTGGGCCGGCCTGCGCAATGACCCGCACCACTTCCCCAATGAAGACGGTACGGACAGCAACAACCCGGCCGTGGAGTGGAAGGAGAACCCCGCACCCAAGTTGATGGTGGAAGAAGCACACCGCCAGCTTCTGGAGATGCATGGCCTGGAAGACACGCCCGAGCGCCGCCCGTATGCCGCGGCTTACCGCGACTGGGGTGACGACCCGTTTGGTGGCGGCGCCAACTTCTGGCCGCAGTATGTGGACAGCCAGGATGTGGGCAAGCGCATCGTGCAGCCGAAGAAAGGCAAGCCCGTGTTCATTTGCGGAGAGGCTTACTCCCACGCCCAAGGCTGGGTGGAGGGGGCGTTGGCCACCGCCGAGGACATGCTGCAGCACCACCTGGGTCTGCAGCCGCCGCCTTTTGACAGCGCGCCTTGAGTCAGGGCGTCAGCCGCGCTCGAGCAGCAAGGCTGTGGCGTGCATTTCCATGCCGATGCCCAGCAGGACGAGGTACCGGGTGCGGATCTCGGCATGGCATTTGGCCAGGTTGACCGGCACCGATGAGGACACCATGTCGCCGAACTCCTCCAGCGTGCTGATGTAGTGCGCAGGCTGGATCTCGGCGGCCCAGGCGTCCTGGACCATCTTGGAGGTCTGGTGCGCGATCAGGGTGATGTCCTGGCCGCTCAGACCATGGCGAGACAGCAGGCGCTGAACCAGCGGGCCCGGGGCTTTGAGGCCGAATGCCTTGAACGCTTCCTGGCCCGTTTTGTCGTCCAGCTTCATCAAGGGTTTGGTGAAGCTGTCATGCGTCATGGGGCGCGGTGCCATGCGGAAGGCGCCATACCAGTGGCTTTGCGTTTCGTTGTCCCAGTCGATCAGGCGGAAGCAGTGCGCGTCGTGCGTGCGGCCCACCAGGGCTGCGCCGGCGCCATCGGATGCGGCCAGGGACACGGGCTCGTGGTAGTCCACAAAGTGGGTCCAGTTGTTGCCGCAGGCCACCAGCACGTGCTGGACCGTGCCGCAGCGCACCAGGTCGGTGGCCAGGCGCAGGCCGTCCTGGAAGGTGGAGTAATCGCTGTTGATGGGCAGGATGCGGCATGAGGCCGGCAGGCCCAGCTTGTGGTGCACCACGGCCAGGTCATTGGGTGCCACATAGCTGCTGACCGAGCCGGCGCCAATGATCATGTCCACGTGTTCGGGCTTGACGCGCGCCTGATGCAGGGCGTGTTCGCAGGCTGTGCGCATGATGTCGATGACACCATCGGCGGTGGGCAGCACGCGCCGGTACTTCAGGCCGTTGAACAGGTCGCTGCCCGATGGCGAGTGTTTTTTCAGCCAGTCGAAGATGGGCGCGTCATTGCCCCGGATGATGTCGGGCACGGCATAACCTTGCCCCAGGATGGCGACGTGTTGACCTGAGTCCATGGGTGTCCTCCAGTGAAATGCATTGGTCTGGAGGTGTTTGTCGGCTGTCTGTCCGCAGACTGAAGGCGCGGGGCTGGTTGGCTCGGGTCTGTTCGCGCGTGTTGGCCATGGGCCGTGGCTTTCAATGGCGGCCCAGGATGTGCCGTGAGGCGGCGTGGGCTGTGAGGATGCAGCCCGACAGGAAGGTGCCTTCAAGCGATTTGCGGCCATTGGCGCCCCCGCCGCCGAAGCCTGCCGCCTCACCCACGGCATACAGGCCTTCGATGGGCTGGCCGTGCGTGTCCAGCACGCGGCTTTGCAGATTGGTCTGGATGCCGCCGGTCGATTTGCGGGTGAGCAGCTGGCACCGGATGGCAATCAAGGGGCCAGCAGACGGGTCCAGGACAGGCTGGAAGCGACAGGTTCGGAAGCGGTCGCCAGGCCAGCGGCGCATGTGCTCGATGCGGCGCAACTGGTCGTCGTTGTGCAGGCGAGGGCCGCGGCGGATCTGGTCGTCAAAGGGGCGAATCTGCTGGAGCAGGGTGTCGGCGCTGATGCGGCCATCGCCCGTGACCTGGTTCATGCGTCGGGCCAGATCGGTGAGGTTGTCGGCTTGCACGAAGTCCGGGCATTGTTCAAGCAGCTCGTCGACCAGTTCGCGGTTGCCGCGCAGCATCTGCAGCAGCAAGGCCAGCGGCTTTCGGTCGCGGATGTGCTGGTTGTGTTCGGCGCCCGATGCAGCCAGCTCTTTCTCGGCGATGCGGCGGTTGAGCACCTGCCAGGTCCAGGGCCATTGGGCGCGCGCGATCTGGGCCACCATCTCGTAGGTGTCAAAGCCCGTCACGAAAGGCACAGGCCCGATGCGGCGCCCATCCGGGTCCAGCCACAGGGCAGATTTGGCCGGGATCAGGCTCAGTCCGTGGCCGGGGAAGTGCGGGCGCGGGTGGCGCACACCGGCGGCGTAGTTCCACATCTGGTCCAGGTGGGTGACTGCGCCGCCCATGGCGGAGATGGCGTCGTGCATCCGGCCGTCGGCATGGGGGTGCGAGCCGTTGAGCAGGGTGCGCGGAGCCTGCCCCCAGCTGGCGGGCCAGTGCTGTCGCACGCGTTCCAGATCGCCCGTGATGCCGCCGGTGGCCACGACCACCGCATCGGCCCGAATCTCGAAGGCTTGTTCGTTGTCGAGCTTGACACCGTGGCAGCCGGTGACACCTGCTGCGCCACCCAGCAAGCCGTCCACGCGGTGTTGTGTGCACAGGGTCAGTTGATCGCGACGCGGGTGTTGCTTCAGGGCTTGAAGCAAGGTGAGCACCATGTGGCGAGAGGAGCCCCACAGCACGTGGTAACGCGGCAGGGTGTTGCCGCGTGTCATCCAGCCACGCTCGACCCATTGCACCGCCGGAATGAAGCGGATGCCGAAGCCTTGAAGCCATTCATAGACCTCGGGCACGCAGCGCTGTACGTAGTGCTCGGCCCATCGGCGGGGCCAGACATCGTCAGGCCCGAACTCGGCAAAGGCCAGCCAATCGGCCATGGCGATCTCGGCGCTGTCCCGGATGCGGTTGAGGCGCTGCAAGGGCGTGTCAACCAGGGCCATTCCGCCGAAGGCATGCAGGCCCAGCCCGCCAAGATGCTCGGCATCATCGCGGTCGATCAGGGTCACGCGGTGGCCTTTGTCCAGCAGGTCCAGCGTGGTGGTCAGACCGGCGAGCCCGGCACCGATGACCACGGTTTGCGCAGAAATGGAGGAAGAAGTCACGTACGGCCGCTGGGTTAGTCTGTGTGGCCTGAGTTTGGCCGCAGCCTGGGTGCCTGTCTGTCTGCAACACGACACCAGCCCTGTGTACCCCTCTGAGCGTGACTCGGCAAAATTCGTTCAGGGCATAACCCGCTCTGGTGGCGGGAACGTGATTCGGTCGCGGGATGCTCGACAGGAGTTGCGGTTTGACTAGTGTTGACATCCTTCCCTCTGGTGGCACGGTGCGAGGCACGCCAGACCAGGCTGAGCTGGTGGATCACACGATCGCCAAGGGCTTTGCCTGGCTGATGTTCCCGGCCGAACTGGAGAGACGCTTTCTGCGCGACATGGCGCCCAAGCGCTTCCTGCTGATGGTGATCGCGGGGCTGGCGTCCATCGTGCTGTTCGCCTCGGTCATCATTGCCGACTACCTCATGATGCCCAGCGTCGTGCCCTTGGCCTTGTTCATCCGTGGGCTGGTGTACGGGCCACTCATCATCGTGGGCCTGGTGGTGCTGCACCGCATGAACAGTCCGGCATTCAATGAATGGACGGTCGCGGGCGCCGGGGTGTGGGCCACGCTGCTGCAGTCCTACATCATTCTGCAAGGAACGGGGCCCTGGGCCGTGGCTCGCGTGGTCGAGCTCAACATCATCGTCGTCTATACCTGCGCATTGGCCCGCTTCTGGCCTGCTGTGGTGCTGGCCGCGATCGTGGGTGCGATGCATGTCCTGCTGGTCGGGGCCATGCCGGATGGAACAGGCATCCTCGTGCCGACGACCACCTTGCTGATGGTGACCAGCACAGCCTTTGTGCTCTATGGCAACTACAAGCTGGAGCACGACGAGCGCATGGCCTTTCTGTTGAATGCGCGCGAAGAGGCGCTGCACGCGGAGCTGAAAGCCACCAACGAGCGGCTCACGCGCATGGCGACCACCGATGCCTTGACACAGGTCGCCAACCGCCGCTATTTCGAGGGTTTTCTGGACGAGTGCTGGCAGCGCGCCCAGGCTCAGCGGCGTGTGCTGTCCCTGATGGTGCTGGATGTGGACTACTTCAAGCTCTACAACGATCTCTATGGTCACCAGGCCGGTGACCGTTGCCTGGTGGGCGTCGCGCAGGCCCTGTCGAGCAGCATCCGCAGACCTGGCGACCTGGTGGCGCGCTGGGGCGGTGAAGAGTTTGTGATCGTGATGATGGACACCGATGAGGTGGCCGCCGCCGCCGCGGTGGCGCGCATCCGCGAAGCGGTGGCGCATCTGGGGCTGGTACATGGGGCCTCGCCATGCGCAGACCGCGTGACGCTCAGCGGTGGCTGCGTGACTGTGCGACCAGATGCTCAGGCCGAATGGGTGCAACTGGTGCAAATGGCGGACGAGGCCTTGTACCGCGCCAAGGCGGCTGGGCGTGATCGCATCGTGTTGACGGGCGATGACGTGGCGCCCGACATGACGGCTGGAGCCCTTGCATGAGCCAGCACGCGTCGCCCCTGGCGTTTTCATTCGACTGGCGCCGCCTCCGCGCCTGGCGCCCGCCAGGCCTGCGCTTTGACCCCATCGACGAGGCGCACTTTCAGCACGCAGGCGGGCCCGCCCGGGTGATGCACTTCGCCAGCAGCGGTGTGCTGGCGCTGTTCGTCTACAACCTCTTCCTGCTGGCCGATCGCGTCATGATTCCTGACGTGTTCCAGATGGCGTTGCAGGTGAGGCTGCTGATGTTCACGCCCTTTGCCTTGCTGTTGCTGCTGCTGGGGTGGCGGTTCAGGCCGTTCTTGCTGCTGTTGCCTGTGCGCCTGCTCGAGGGCGCGGTGGCCATGACGGGCATCCTGGCGGCCTTGAGCCTGGGTTGGCTGTTGAGCCAGTCGACCAGTGATTTCGCGGGCATGTACACCGCCGGGCTGGTGCCCATCATCATCTACGGCAACCTGGTCCAGCGCTTTCGGTTTCGTTACGCCCTGGCGTTCTCCTTGAGCGTGGTGGGCGTGGCGCTGGTGTGTGTCTGGCTGCGTTTTGGTCAGGTGCACGCTTATGAGGTGTTCGACATCCCGCTGGCACTGCTGGTGTTGTTGATCGCGGCTTACACGCTGATCATGAACTACCGCTTCGAGCTGGAAGAGCGGCGTCGTTTCCAGTGGTCGGTTCGTGCGCAGACCTTGCACAAGCAGCTGGCGGCTTCGCAGGCCCAGCTGGATGCCTTGTCTCGCCTGGACCCACTGACCGGCGTGCCCAATCGGCGCCATTTCGACCAGTACGTTCAGTGTCGTTGGGATGAGGCCTTGCATACCGGCGAGACCCTGGGCTTGCTCTTGATCGACGTGGATCACTTCAAGGCGTTCAATGACCGCTATGGGCATCCGGCCGGTGACCAGTGCCTCAAGCATGTCGCCCAGGTCCTGCAGCAGCAGGTGCCGGAAACGGCGGGCTGCGTGGCACGCTGGGGTGGGGAAGAGTTCATCGTGGTCCTGCCGGACACGGACGCGGCGAGGGCCATGAGGGCCGCACAAGGGCTGTGTGATGCCGTGTGCCGCCTGGGCTTGCGGCATGAGGCCTCCAGCACGGCACACACGGTCACGATCAGTGTGGGGGTGGCGGTGACACGGCCGTCGGTCGCGCCAGTCACGGTGGACGGCCTGGTGGCGGCGGCGGATGCCGCGCTCTATCGCGCCAAGGAAGGTGGGCGCAACCGCGCGATGGCGGCACTCAGTCCAGTAGCTGACTGACCACCTGGTTGCGGCCTGCCTGCTTGGCCTGGTAGAGCAAGGTGTCGGCCAGGCTGTAGAGCTCGGCAGAGCTGCGTGTGGCACTGAGGCCTTTGAGGGCCACCAGCCCCATGCTGACGCTCACGCGGCCGATCGGGCTGCCTTCGTGGGTGATGGCCAATGCCTCCACGGCAGCGCGCATCTGCTCGATGAACTGCTGCACCTTTTCCGGGGGCTCGTTGATGTCCAGCAGGATGGCAAATTCTTCACCGCCCACGCGGTAGACATGGTCGCTGGCGCGCTGCAGTTGTTGGCGCAACACGTGCGCGATCTTTTGCAAGACCTCGTCGCCGGCCGGGTGGCCGTAGCGTCAGCGCGGTCTGGGCCGCGAGCGCCTGGCGCTCGGCATGCAGCTTCTCGGTCTTGAGCTTGTTCATCTGGTCGGCCAGGCCAAAGGCCAGGATCAGCGCCTCGGCTGCCGAGCCAACTTGCACGATGTTGTCGGTCAGGGCGTTGGCCGGCACCAGCCCCAGCACGCGCAGGTAATACAGCAAGGCCGCCATCGCCAGCAAGGCAAAGGCCGCCGAGAAGTAGCGCGCCTCCTGCGAGCCTCGCCGCATCAGGACAAAGCCTGTGACGATCAGGCTGATGATGAGCGCCAGCCCGAGCACGGTGTTGATCACGAAAGACAGGGCATACAGGCCCAGGAAGGCCGGCAGGATGCCGATGCCGTTGGCGGCCGTGCAGATGGCCACGACCCGGTGCAGGCGGGGGGCAACGCTGTGGCGCGTGTCCATGTAGCGCATCAGGAACAGGCCCAGCGTCAGGTAGACCAGGCTGACGATGAGGGGCAGTGCCTGGTTGTTGAAGTCAGGCGCCTCGGGCCACCAGTACTGAAAGGCATACCCTCGGAAGACCAGCCCCCAGGCCAGGAAGCTGCCGATGTAGGCCACGTAGAAGCCGAAGGTGCTCTGCCTGGTCGAGATGAAGAGAAAGACGTTGTAGAGCATCATCGTGCCCAGTACGCCGTAGTACAGGCCGAAGAACAAGGTTTCGATCTGGACGTGTTCGGCAAAGGCGCCGGGGGCCCACAAGGTTGGCGTGATGACCTCGTGCAGCCCGTCATGGGCAGCCAGGCGCATCAGCACGGTGAGGTCTTCACCCGGCGGCAGGTTCAGGCGCGTGGCGATGGTGCGCACGGGCTCGCCGCGGCTGGAGAAGGCACGGCGGTCGCCACTGGCCATGTGCAGACGCTCGCGGCCATCGGCGCCCAGCACGTAGACGTCCACCTCGTCCACCAGCGAACTGCCCAGATCCAGCACGCGCTCCACCGGCTGCGTGCCGGTGTTGCGCAGCGTGACGCGCGTCCACCAGACAGACTTCGAGAAGCCAAAATTGATTGATGCGCTGCCCTGTGGCTGCCAGACCCCGCGGGCCTGGGGCAGGGTACTGGGTGTCCATTGGCCCTGCGGATCTTCCAGCGCCTGGGTGTGAGGCCCCAAGGGCTGTTCGGCCTGGGCGGCCTTTACGGCCACCGGCTGAGCTGGCTGGTGCGCGTCAGGCTCGACGGCCATCAGTCGAGCAGGCAGGCACAGCAGCAGCGCCCAGACCACGGCCTGCACCAGCAGGTGCATCAGGCTGAACAGGCATTGACGGTCTCGCAATGGGTGCATGGGCCGCAGACTGATCAGGCCGCCCTCGTTGCGCGAGGATCAGGCCGGTGGGGGGGCGACAGGCTCCGAGTCTCGCAGAACCTGCAGGGCTTCCTGAGACCAGTTCAGCCAGCCTTGCTCGTACATGATCCCGGTTTTCAGGATCAGGTGCTGGATGCGGGCTTCACGGGTCAATGTCTTATCGGCAGGAAAGTCACGGGCTTCAATCAGCCGGTAAGCCGCCAGCATGGCGGCATGCTGGGCCATGCGCCGCTCGATCTCCTTGTCCAGCCCCAGAGGGCCCACAACGGCCTCGGCGCGCATGCGCACCATCATCTCGTCGCGCTGGTCCGGGGCAGGGGAGGGCTCGCGTACCCAGCGCTCCAGCTCCAGGCGACCGGCCTCCAGCACGCGGTAGTTGCGTTTGCGGGTGCGGCCGCCATCTGGTGCGGCTTCGGAGGCGATCCAGCCGGCCTTCTCCATGCGGGCCAGTTCGCGGTAGATCTGCTGGTGGGTGGCGCGCCAGAAGAAGCCGATGGACTTGTCGAAACGGCGTGCCAGGTCGTAGCCCGAGGACGACTTTTCCAGCAGGGACGTCATCAGGGCGTGGGATAGGGACATGCGCCGAGTCTAAGGCGTGGCATTCAACTATGCAACCAGTTGCATAAATGAAAGACTTCTCCTAATATCTGACCCGTTCATGCAACTGGTTGCATAGTTGCCAGTTGCCGATCCCATCGACTTCACCGAGAGAGACACCTATGAGCGCCTATCCCCACCTGCTGCAACCGCTGGACCTGGGCTTCACCACATTGCGAAATCGCGTCCTGATGGGCTCGATGCACGTGGGCCTGGAAGAAGCGAAGGACGGTTTCGAGCGCATGGCCGCGTTCTATGCCGAACGCGCACGGGGTGGTGTGGCCCTGATGGTGACCGGCGGCATCGCGCCCAATGACGCGGGCCGCCCGTACCCCGGTGGCGCCCGCCTGGCCACGGAAGAAGAGGCCGCGCAGCACAAGGTCGTGACCGATGCCGTGCATGCCGCTGGCGGCAAGATCGCCATGCAGATCCTGCACTTCGGCCGCTACGCCTACCACCCCGGCCTGGTCGGCCCCAGCCCCATCAAGGCCCCGATCTCGCCCATGCCCCCGCGCGAGCTGACGACCGCCGAGGTCGAGCAAACCATTGAAGACTTCGCCAACTGCGCGGCCATGGCCCAGAAGGCCGGCTACGACGGCGTGGAAGTGATGGGCTCCGAGGGCTACCTGATCAACGAGTTCATCGCCGCTCGTACCAACCAGCGTACCGACGAGTGGGGTGGTTCTTACGAGAACCGCATGCGCTTTCCGGTGGAGATCGTGCGCCGCGTGCGCGAACGCGTGGGCACCAACTTCATCATCATCTACCGCCTGTCCATGCTGGACCTGGTGGAAGGTGGCTCCACGTTTGACGAAGTGGTGCAGCTGGCCCAGGCCGTCGAAGCCGCTGGCGCCACCATCATCAACACCGGTATTGGCTGGCACGAGGCCCGCATCCCGACGATCGCCACCAGCGTGCCGCGCGGTGCCTTCGCCTGGGTGACCCAGAAGATGAAGGGCAAGGTCAAGATCCCGCTGATCACGACCAACCGCATCAACACGCCTGAAGTGGGCGAAAAGATCCTGGCCGATGGCTGCGCCGACATGGTCTCCATGGCCCGCCCGTTGCTGGCCGATCCCGAGTTCGTCAACAAGGCCGCCGCTGGCAAGGCCGACCAGATCAACACCTGCATTGGCTGCAACCAGGCCTGCCTGGATCACACTTTCAGCGGCAAGATCACCTCCTGCCTGGTCAACCCGCGTGCCTGCCACGAGACCATCCTGAAGATCGAGCCGGTGGCAGCGAAGAAGCGCGTGGCCGTCGTCGGTGCGGGCCCTGCCGGCCTGGCCGCAGCCACCACCGCCGCACGCCGTGGCCACGACGTGACCCTGTTCGAAGCCGCAGACGATGTGGGCGGCCAGTTCAACATCGCCAAGCAGATCCCCGGCAAGGAATAGTTCTACGAGACCCTGCGCTATTTCCGCAACGAGATCAAGCTCAGCGGCGTGAAGGCCCAGTTCAACACCCGCGTGACGGCCGACGACCTGATCAAGGGTAACTTCGACGAAGTCATCCTGGCCACCGGCGTGGTGCCTCGCACCCCGGCCATCGAAGGCGTGGACCATCCCAAGGTGCTGAGCTACCTCGACGTGCTGCGCGACAAGAAGCCCGTGGGCAAGACGGTGGCCGTGATCGGTGCCGGTGGCATCGGCTTTGACGTGTCCGAGTACCTGACGCACGAAGGCGAGAGCCCCGCGCTGAACCTGGCCAAGTTCAATGCCGAATGGGGCATCGACGCCGAGTACAAGGACCGTGGCGGCATCAAGCCACCGCACCTGGACAAGGCCCCGCGCCAGATCTACCTGCTGCAGCGCAAGACCAGCAAGGTGGGCGATGGCCTGGGCAAGACCACGGGCTGGATCCACCGCACCTCGCTGAAGAACCGCAACGTCGAGATGATCGCGGGTGCCAGCTACAACAAGATCGACGATGCCGGCCTGCACATCACCGTGGGCGGCAAGGATGTCGTGCTGCCGGTGGACAACGTGGTGCTGTGCGCTGGCCAGGAGCCTTTCCGTGAACTGCAGGCAGGCCTGGAAGCCGCTGGCAAGAAGGTGACCCTGATTGGTGGCGCCGACGTGGCCGCCGAGCTGGACGCCAAGCGCGCCATCAAGCAGGGCACCGAAGTGGCTGCGGCCCTGTGATCTCGTTGTGATCTTGAGTTGATCAACCCTGGAGTGACACCATGAGCTCGCCTTCTGCACTCAAGCCCGCTGCGGCGGCCTCGCTGGCTTTGTGGCACGAGATGGTGTCGCTGCAAGACATGGGCAAGTTGCCCAGCATCCTGCATGACGGCGCCGTCTTCCGCTCGCCCATGGCCTTCAAGCCGTATGTGAGCGCTGCGGCGGTCAACCTCATCCTCAACACGGTGATGAAGGTGTTCACACAGTTTGAATACCACCGTACCTTGGTGAGCGAAGACGGCCTCAACGTGGTGCTGGAGTTCAGCGCCAATGTGGGCGACAAGTCACTCAAGGGCATCGACATGATCCGCTTCGACGAAGAGGGCAAGATCGTGGACTTCGAAGT
>JACPOH010000040.1 GCA_016185075.1 Aquabacterium sp.
GCCACAGCCGCGGGAGCAGACGCAGGACGGACTCGACATTATCAGCGTAGCGGAACGGCTGGAAAAGCTGCTCAGTCAGCTTGAGAACGAACTGGATATTCTTCAGGTTGAAAAGCGTATCCGTGGCCGTGTCAAACGCCAAATGGAGAAGAGTCAGCGCGAGTATTACCTCAATGAGCAGGTCAAGGCAATCCAGAAAGAGCTTGGCGAGGGTGAGGAAGGCGCCGATATAGAGGAACTGGAAAAGAAGATCAAGGCGGCCGGCATGAGCAAGGAGGCCTTGACCAAGGCCAATGCCGAGATGAAAAAGTTGAAGCTGATGTCACCCATGTCGGCCGAGGCTTCGGTGGTGCGTAACTACATCGAAACTCTGGTAGGTCTGCCGTGGCGCAAAAAGTCGCGCATCAGCAAGGATCTTTCGCTGGCCGAGAAGACGCTCGACAAGGATCACTATGGGCTGGAGCGGGTAAAAGAACGTATTATTGAATATCTTGCTGTCCAGCAGCGGGTGGACAAGGTCAAGGCGCCGATTCTCTGTCTCGTCGGGCCGCCGGGCGTAGGCAAGACTTCACTTGGTCAATCCGTGGCCAAGGCCACCAATCGCAAGTTCATTCGCATGGCATTGGGCGGGGTGCGCGATGAAGCCGAAATTCGCGGTCATCGTCGAACATATATTGGCTCCATGCCGGGCAAGATACTGCAGAGCATGACTAAAGTCGGTGTCAAGAACCCGCTTTTCCTGCTCGACGAAGTCGACAAGATGGGGCAGGATTTCCGTGGCGATCCATCGTCTGCCTTGCTGGAAGTGCTTGATCCCGAGCAGAACCATACGTTCCAGGATCACTACATCGAAGTCGACTTCGACTTGTCCGATGTGATGTTCGTGGCCACCTCGAACTCGCTGAACATCCCGCCAGCCCTGCTGGATCGGATGGAAGTGATTCGCCTGGCCGGCTACACCGAAGACGAGAAGGTGCACATCGTTCAAACCTACCTGCTGCCCAAGCAGATCAAGAACAACGGTGTGAAGGAAGGTGAGCTGGAAGTCGCTGAAAGCGCCATCCGCGGCATCATCCGCTACTACACCCGTGAGGCCGGTGTGCGTTCGCTGGAACGCGAAGTCTCCAAGATCTGCCGCAAGGTGATCAAGGGCTTTGCGCTCAAGCAGTACACCGAGAAGGTGGTCGTCACCGACGAGAACCTCAATGACTTCCTGGGTGTGCGCAAGTACAGCTACGGCGAAGCCACGAAGGACAACCAGATCGGTCAGGTCGTCGGCCTGGCATGGACAGAAGTGGGCGGCGATCTGCTGACCATCGAAGCCGCGATCATGCCCGGCAAGGGCAACATCATCCGCACCGGGCAACTGGGCGATGTGATGAAGGAGTCAGTCGAGGCCGCTCGTTCGGTGGTGCGTTCACGCGCTCGCCGCCTGGGCATCACCGACGATCTGTTCGAGAAGCGCGACATCCACATCCACGTGCC
>JACPOH010000294.1 GCA_016185075.1 Aquabacterium sp.
CCTGGCCGAAGACGCCATCAAGGCAGCTGTGGCGGACTACCAGAACAAGCATGCACAAGGCGCCAAAGCCAGTACCACGCTGGCGGATCAGCCTGTTTGCGCCCCGACCTGATCACCCGAACCGATCAGCCTTTCACTGCCAACCGCTCAAGGAGCCACTCTCATGGAATCGACGATGACCGCCTCTGTGGGCAGCGACATGCCCCCACCCGCCCCCCTGAGCTTCAGCGCCGCCGCTGCAGCCAAGGTCAGCGAACTCATTGCCGACGAGGGCAACCCCCAACTCAAGTTGCGCTTGTACGTGACGGGCGGCGGCTGCTCGGGCTTCTCGTATGGCTTTGCCTTCGACGACCAGCTCAATGAAGACGACACCCGCATCGACAAGGATGGCGTGACCATGGTCGTGGACGCCATGAGCCTGCAGTACCTGATGGGCGCCGACATCGACTACGAAGACGGTCTGGAGGGCTCGCGCTTCGTGATCCACAACCCGAACGCCCAGACCACCTGTGGTTGCGGCAGCTCGTTTTCGATGTGAGGTTCACCATGGCCATCACGATGAGCGAGGCGGCGGCCCGCCATGTTCAGAAGTCGATCACCAAGCGCGGCAAAGGCCTGGGCCTGCGTCTGGCCGTGAAGACCAGCGGCTGCTCGGGCCTGTCGTACGCGATCGAGTTCGCCGACGAGACCTCCCCCGAGGATGTGGCCTTTGAAAGCCACGGCCTGCAACTGCTCGTTGACCGCAAGAGCCTGCCCTTCCTGGATGGCACGCAGCTCGATTTCGTGCGAGAAGGCCTCAACGAAGGCTTCAAGTTCAACAACCCGAACTCCAAGGCCGAGTGCGGCTGCGGCGAGAGCTTCGCTGTCTGAGAAAGACCCACCATGGCACTGCTGCAGATCGCCGAGCCCGGTCAAAGCGCGGCCCCTCACCAGCACAGGCTGGCCGCGGGCATCGACCTGGGCACCACCAACTCGCTGATTGCCAGCGTGCAAAGTGCCGTGCCGCGCGCCCTGGCAGACATGGCGGACCAGGTGCTGCTGCCTTCCGTGGTGCACTACAGCAGCGACCCGAACGAGCCCCCGCTGGTGGGCTTCCCGGCCTTGTCCTTGCAGGCACAGGACCCACTCAACACGATTGCATCCGTCAAGCGCCTGATGGGCCGCTCGATGGCCGATGCCCTCAAGGCAGGCTCGCCGCCCTACAAGCTGCTCGACGGTCCGGGCATGGTCTCGGTGGACACGGTGGCGGGCGCCAAGAGCCCGGTCGAGGTCTCGGCAGACATCCTGCGCACCTTGAAAGCCCGCGCCGAAGCCTCGCTCAGCGGTGAGCTGACAGGTGTCGTCATCACCGTGCCCGCCTACTTTGACGATGCCCAGCGCCAGGCCACCAAGGACGCCGCGCGTCTGGCCGGCCTGCATGTGCTGCGCCTGCTCAACGAACCCACGGCTGCCGCCATTGCGTATGGCCTGGACAAGGCTGCAGAAGGCGTGTTTGCCGTGTACGACCTCGGTGGCGGCACCTTCGACATCTCCATCCTGCGCCTGTCGCGCGGGGTGTTCGAGGTCTTGTCTACTGGCGGTGACGCGGCCTTGGGCGGCGACGACTTTGACCGCGCGCTGGCCTTGTGGCTGGCACAGCAACGCCAGGAGACCTGGTCCGAACTGAGCCCCACCGAACAGCAGCATCTCCTGACCTCGGCGCGTGCAGGCAAGGAGGCGCTGTCCAGCTTCGATGCGGTAGACGTGGCCGGCGTGACGGTGACGCGCGAGGTGTTTGCCCAATGCACGCAGGCATTGGTGCAGCGGACCATGTCGGCCACGCGCCGGGCCCTGAAAGATGCGGGCCTGGGCAATGCCGAGGTGGATGGCGTGGTCATGGTGGGCGGCTCCACCCGCATGCCTGTGGCCCGTGACGCCGTGGCGCAGTTCTTTGGCAAGCAGCCGCTGACCGACATCAACCCCGACGAGGTGGTGGCGCTGGGCGCGGCCATGCAGGCCGACGTGCTGGCCGGCAACGCTGGCGCCGATGGCCAGTGGCTCCTGCTGGACGTATCCCCCTTGTCCCTGGGCATCGAGACCATGGGTGGCTTGGTCGAGAAGATCATTCCACGCAATTCGACCTTGCCGACCTCGCGCGCGCAGGACTTCACCACGTTCAAGGATGGCCAGACCGCGATGTCCTTCCACGTGGTGCAGGGCGAGCGTGAGGCGGTCAACGATTGCCGATCTCTGGCGCGCTTTGACCTGAGAGGCATCCCACCCATGGTGGCTGGTAGCGCGCGCATACGGGTGACCTTCCAGATCGATGCGGACGGTCTCTTGTCGGTATCCGCGATGGAACAAAGCACAGGCGTGCAGGCCCACATCGAGGTCAAGCCATCGTATGGTCTGAGCGACGACCAGATCGCCCAGATGCTGACCGACAGCGTGGGCCGCGCACAAGCCGACATGCAGTTGCGCATGCTGCGTGAGGCGCAGGTGGATGCACGGCGCTTGCTGGATGCGACCGAAGCAGCCTTGGCCGAGGATGGGCAGGCGCTGTTGTCACCGGCAGAGCGTGCCCACATTCGAGATGCGATGAACCTGGTGGCCGATGCACTGGAAACCGAAGCCGACACGGACACGGTCAAGGCGGTGTGCCAGACCTTGAACGTGATCACGTCGAGTTTCGCCGCACGCCGCATGGACGCCAGCATCCGCAAGGCGCTCACCGGGCGTGTGCTGGACACCATTTCCTGAGCCGATCTTTTCACCGAGTTGTTGCCATGCCCCTGGTCACTGTCCTGCCCCACCATGAACTGTGCCCTGAAGGCCAGCAGTTCGACGTCAAGAAAGGGGCCTCGCTGTGTGAGGCGCTGCTCAAACATGGTGTGGCCATCGAGCATGCGTGCGACATGGTGGCGGCCTGCGCCACCTGCCATGTGCTGGTGCGCGCGGGTGCAGAAACGCTGGACGAGCCTGATGATGACGAGAATGATCAGCTTGACAACGCCTGGGGGCTGGAGCCTTGTTCAAGACTGGCTTGCAGCGTTCGGGTGAAGGACGGCGACATCACCATTGCGCTGCCCATGCACAGCCGAAACCATGCACGGGAACGCTGAGCGACGCCATCACCGTACTTCAGCGCTGGACGCCGTGCGGTCCTCAAAACCAAGCACCGCGCACTCCTGCACCAAGGCCAGGGCCTCGGTATGGCCAACAAGCTGCAAGCCAAAACCACGCGACGCCGCGCCGCGGGGCAGTCGCTTCACCTTGACCACCGTGACTTCCTGTGATTTCAAACTGAGGCGCAAAGGCGACTCGGCACCCGCTGCAGCGCCTGCATGCAAGAGGTGCTCACCCGGCCTGACATCCATGCCAACAACAGAGCAAGGAATCATGGCGGGCAGCGCCACGCCATCCAGAACAAGTTGCGCATGCCCGTAGGCATCCCGCCAGTCATTGCGAACCAGCACCACTCGGCTGACCCCGGCTGGTGGCAGGCGCAGCCTCTTGACATCGTCCACCTGCTGGCGGGATGGCGCCGGGGCATCCGTACAGGTTCGGATCTCGCCATGGCTGTAGCAGCGCTCCCTGGGCGAAGCCTTGTCAGGTGTCGGCGTGCTGGCGCAAGCGCCCAGGATGCCAAGCGAGAACAGGAGGGAGAGCCTTGCGTCCAATTTCATCAGGCGACACCTTGTGAACCTTGGCGGTTGCGCGTGTTTTACCCAAACCGCTGGCACGCATGGTAGCTTGATCTCATGCCATACCGGAAGCTTGACTCAGGCCGCACGCCCCTCCCTCTATTGCGCAGCCCAGGCTCAGAAATCGGCCGTCTGAACGGTAGCCGACTTGGCACCGAACACCATGGTGCTGACGATCGCGCGCCAGCCGCCCGGCCTGCGCACGATCACGCCATTGCCTGACACGCCGTCACCCGCGTTGTAATCGGGCCCCAGCGTCAGGATGACGGGGTGAGCATAGGTGGCGGGGCGGGCGTCCTCCGTGGGCTCATGGTAGACAGTGAGGGCCCCGTTGTTGTTGGTGACGACAAAGCGACAGCCCGTAAAGGGCGCCGTGAACACGTAATCGGCCGTGCAGCTCGACAGGTCGAGCGAGCCGAAGCTGCCGGAGCCGGAGGCGGCCGTCTGGCCGTTCCAGTGCAGGAAGTGGCCCACGATGGGGCTGCCCTTGCGCTTGGTGGACGCATAGCTGCCCACACCCCCGAGGATGGTCAGCTCGACAAAACGGCCCTTGGGTTCCAGATCGAACTCACGGACATCGTGGCCATGGATGTCACGAAAGCCATCGACGTTCGAGTTGCGCGACATGGTGGAACAGATGATGCCCGTGGTCTTGAGGAAGTTGACGGGATCGGCTTTGAACTTCGCGTTGTTTCCGTTCATGGTGTCCGGCTGATGCGGTGGCAATGGGGTGCGCCGATTCTAGGGACGAGGGGTCGCCTGGGGATGTGACCTTCTTCCTTTGCACGGTGAAAGCGACGCGCCACCTCGTATCCAGCCGCCACCAATCAGGCCGTCTTCGGCTTGGGGCGATACAAAGCACAGAGCTTGTTGCCATCCGGGTCGCGCACATAAGCCAGGTACAGCGCCCCCAGGGCCCCCTCACGCAAGCCCGGCGGATTTTCAATGGACACCCCGCCGTTCGCCACGGCCACATCATGAAAGGCCTTGACCTGCTCGGGCGAGTTGCACTTGAAGCCGATGGTGCCGCCATTGGCAAAAGTGGCGGGCTCGTTGTTGATGGGCTCCGCCACAGCAAACGTATTGCCTTCGTGCCGATAGAAGAGCCGCGTGTGCCCTGTGGCGTTCTTGTCGCGAAATGGCGCGGGCGCCCCCAGCACGCCAAGTACAGCGTCATAAAAACGCTTGGAACGCTCGATGTCGTTGGAGCCGACCATGATGTGGCTGAACATGCCTTGCCTCCTGTTGGATGGGTAGGCTGAGAAGGCTAACAAGGATTTGCATTTCTTGCAGAAGACGGCGGAAAAGAGGGTGCCTCGCGCTGTCACAGACAAACGCCCGAGGATGTGGGAAATGGCGGAAACCCGACACGCCACAGCGTCGACTCCCACACACCCATAACCCAGGCAAATCAAGCACTTAGCGCGCAAAGACCACTGGCACACCGATTGCACTGAGCACTGCATTCAAGTTGATCCAGCCCGAGTCTTCAACCATGCACAGCGCGACCATCAACGACACGACCCTGCGCGACGGCGAACAGACCGCAGGCGTGGCCTTCACGGTGGCAGAAAAATGCGCCATCGCCAAGGCCTTGTCGGATGCGGGCGTGCCCGAGCTGGAAATCGGCATACCTGCCATGGGGCAGGCCGAGATCGAGACCATCAACTGCATCGCGGCCATGGGTCTGCCCAGCCGGCTCATGGTGTGGGGCCGCATGTGCGAGGCGGATGTCGCCGCCGTGCTCGAATGCGATGTCGACATCATCCACCTGTCCATCCCCGCGTCTGACATCCACCTGAAACACAAGCTGCAGCAAAGCCGCGAATGGGCATGGGACCAGGTTCTGTACTACGTGAGCGCCGTGCATGAAGCAGGCCATGAGGTATCCGTGGGCTTCGAAGACGCCTCCCGCGCCGACCCGGACTTCCTGGCCCGACTGGCGGCATTGGCCCAGCACGCCGGGGCCAGCCGCATCCGCTTCGCCGACACCCTGGGCGTGCTGGACCCTTTCTCCACCTATGAAGCCATCGCCCGCCTGCGCGCCGCGGTGGACATCGACATCGAGATCCACGCGCACAACGACCTGGGCCTGGCCACCGCCAACACCCTGGCGGCCATACGTGCCGGCGCCACGCACGCCAACACCACGGTCAACGGCCTGGGCGAGCGGGCGGGCAATGCCGCACTGGAAGAAGTGGTGATGAGCCTGCGCCACCTGCATGGGCTGGACTGCGGCGTGCGCACCACCGAGCTGGTCGCCATCTCGCAGCTGGTCGCGCAGGCCTCGGGGCGCCCGGTGGCCGCCAACAAGAGCATCGTGGGTGAAGCCGTGTTCACGCATGAGTCGGGCATCCACGTGGATGGCCTGCTCAAGAACCCCAGCAATTACGAGGGTTTCGACCCCGCCGAGCTGGGGCGCGAGCGCCGCACGGTACTGGGCAAGCATTCGGGCTCCCGGGCCGTGCGTGTGGCGTATCAGGCGCTGGGTTTGCCGGTGATCGATCCACAGGTGCCCTCCCTGCTGGAGCGCATCCGCCTGCATGCCATCAACACCAAGCGCGCGCCCACGCCCGATGACCTGCAGCGCTTCTTCCTTGAAGCCATGACCGCGCAAGGACAATCATCATGAAGCGCGAAGACCCTGCTCTGCAAGCCATGGCCGCTATGCCTGCTTCGGCCGGCATGACCACGTCGATACCGTCGTGGTGGGCTTGCCTCAAGGAGGACGTGGCCTGCGTGCTGGCCCGTGACCCCGCCGCCCGCAACCGCTTCGAAGTCTGGACGATCTACCCCGGCGTGCAAGCCGTGGCGCTGCACCGCATGGCGCATGCCTTGTGGACGCGCGGCTGGCGCTACCTGCCACGCTGGCTGTCCTTCATGGCACGCGGCTTCACGAACGTCGACATCCACCCCGGTGCCCGCATTGGCCGGCGCTTCTTCATCGACCACGGTGCCGGCGTCGTGATCGGCGAGACCGCCGAGATTGGCGATGACGTCACGCTCTACCACGGCGTCACGCTGGGCGGCACCACCTGGCAACCGGGCAAGCGCCACCCCACGCTCGGGCATGGCGTGGTCGTGGGTGCCGGCGCCAAGATCCTGGGCGCCATCACCGTGGGCGAACGCGCCCGTGTGGCGGCCAACTCCGTGGTGATCGACAACGTGCCCGCTGCCGCCACGGTGGTCGGCATTCCCGGACGCGTGGTGGTCCGCCAGCCAACGGCCACCAGCAGCAAGGCCGGCCGCGACATCAACCTCGACCACCACCTCATCCCCGATCCGGTGGGCAAGGCCATCGGCTGCCTGCTGGACCGCATCAGTGAACTGGAACACGAACTCAAGCTCATCAAGGGGGTCGCGCCCAAGGAGGCATCGGTGGAATCCGTTTGCCACACGTGCGACGACACCTGCTCGCAACCCACCTTCAGCCTGCCACCCCGATCCACCACCGGAGCCTGATCATGACCGACACCTTTGCCGCCCAACTGCGTCAGCTCTCGGCAGCTGAAGATTTCCTGTCCTTCTTTGGTGTGCCGTATGACAAGGCTGTGGTGAACGTCAGCCGCCTCCACATCCTCAAACGCTTCTATCAGTACATCCGCCAGGAACCCCATCTACCGGAGAACAACGAACAGGCGCTCTACCAATGCTATCGAGGCCTGTTGATCAAGGCCTATGAGGACTTCGTCAAGTCCACGCCGGCGCAAGAAAAGGTCTTCAAGGTCTTTCAGGATGCCGATGGCCACCAGCACGTGACGCTGCAGAACCTC
>JACPOH010000295.1 GCA_016185075.1 Aquabacterium sp.
CCAGGGCGGCGATCTTGCCCAGGCCCTTGAACGGGTCACGGGGGTCGGCAGGCGTGCTCAAGGCCGCATGCGCGAAGGGGTCATCCAGGCGCACATAGATGCCCGGCGCGCCCGCCACGCGGTGCCCCGTCACGCCAAAGTGCGCCAAGGTGCGGATGATGGCCTCCTCCAACCGGTACACATACTCCTTGACGAAGTAGCCGCGGCGCTGGAGGTTGAGCAGCGGGTAGGCCACGACCTGCCCTGGCCCGTGGTAGGTGACCTGCCCGCCTCGGTTTGTTTGCACCACCGGGATGTGATCCGGGCCCTCGGGGTTGAACAGCACGTGATCGGCCTTGCCGGCCAGGCCCTGCGTGAAAGTGGGCGGGTGCTGGCACACCCAGATTTCATCGGGTGTGTCGTTTGTTCGCGTATCCGTGAAGGCCTGCATGGCGGCCATCGTGGGGGCATAGGGCACCAGGCCCAGGTTCTGGATGATCGTGCTCACAGGCGCATTTGTACACCAAAGGCCCGTCAGGCCGCGGCCACGCGCTGAAACAGCTGACCTGGCAACCTGGCCACCTGTCCCATCAGCTCCAGCTCCAGCAGGCGAGCGCCCAGGTCGGCTGCGCCCCATCCGGTGCGCGCCGACAAGGCGTCCTGGCTGACAGGGTCGTAGCCCATGGCGGCCAAAATGGGGTCCTCCTGATCCGACGCACCGGCATCAACGCCATCCACACGATCTGCATCGGCCGTCAGAGGCGCCCCCAGAGGCGGCAGCACCTCCAGGCGCAACTCCTCCAGCACGTCTTGTGCGGTCTCGACCAGTTTGGCGCCTTGCTTGATCAAGGCATGGCAGCCGCGTGCATGCGGCGAATGGATGGAACCAGGGATTGCCAGCACCTCGCGCCCCATCTCGGCCGCCAGACGCGCCGTGATCAGGGAGCCTGACTGCACCGCGGCCTCCACCACCAGCGTGCCACGGCTCAAGGCTGCCACGATGCGGTTGCGCTTGGGGAAGTTGGTGGTGAGTGGTGGCGTACCCAGCGCAAATTCACTGAGCAGCAAACCCTGCTCGATCAGCCGGTTCGCCAGGGCCTGGTGGGTTTTGGGGTAGACCAGGTCCAGGCCGGTGCCGACCACCGCGATGGTGCTGCCCAGGCCGCCGTCCAGTGCGCCGGCATGCGCCGCGCCGTCCACGCCCAGGGCCAGGCCCGAGATCACCGTCACGCCTGCCTGGCTCAAGGCCTTGGCAAAGGCATACGCGTTGTCACGGCCCTGCGGGCTGGGGTGGCGGCTGCCCACCACGGCCACGGCTGGCCGCGCCAGCAAGTCCAGCCGGCCTTGCGCAAACAACAGCAAGGGTGGGTCCGACGCCTGCAGCAGCATCGGCGGATAGGCCGGGTCGGCCAGGCACAGCAAGTGCCGCGCGATGCGGCCATTGGCCAATTGCGGCGACTGGTCCAGCCAGGCCAATGTGGCGTCCACCTGCTCGTCCAGCCCGTCGGGCTCTTTGCCCAATGCGGTGCGTTCGCGTTTGTTCACCAAGGCGGCCAGGGCCGTCTCCCCGGCCGCAAACACCGCCTGGGGCGAGCCCCATGCCGCGAGCAGTTTGCGGGCGCTGGCCGGCCCGACATGCGGCGTCAACAGCAGCCGCAGCCAGGCGCGCAGCTCCTCGCGCTCCATGCGCTCCCTCTTCATGTCTTCTTGTCCACAGGCAAAACAACAAACAAAAGGGCAGACCGGAAAACCAGATCTGCCCTCGTGACGCAGCGGCATCAGAGCCGCTGCCAGCCAGCCCGTTTCGGGGCCGGACGCGGCCTCGTCAAGGCTGCGTGAAACGGTCACCCGGCTTGACCGGGTCCTTGACGTTGAGGATCAAGGCGTAGGACACACGGTCGAACACGCGGAACACGAACAGCAGGCCATGGCGCTCATCAGGCAGGTTCATCACGGCCTTGTCTTCGCTGGTCTTGTCGCGCAGGGTGACGCCGGCGCGCCACAGCGCCAGCACGTGGCCACGCTCCATGCCGTCCTTGGCGCCCTTGTTGAGCACCACGATCTGGCTCTGTCCAGCGGTCAGGGCATCGCCATAGATCGACACGATCTGGCCGGCGATGTCTTGTGCGGGGGCGTGCGGCACCATGTTGGTGTACTCACGCGGGGGCACCGGGGCCAGGCGATCGCCCACGGCAGACTCCTGACGCAAGCTGGTGATGGTGAAGGTCGAGGGGATGACGACCTGGCCACCATCGGCGCCCGTGCCTTCCGCGCCTTCGCGGGTCATGGTGGCGGTGCCCACGTACTGCGCCTCGTAACCCAGCACCTCATGCGTGGCGGGATCGCGCAGCGGCTTGGGCTCACGGAACAGGCGCCAGTCACGGCGACCGCCCAGGTCACCGCGCACATAGGCGGTTTCGCCGCGAGACAACACGACACGGCCCTCTTGCGTGGCCACCACGCGGGGCGCCTGCAACAACTCTTCGCTGGTGTCAAACACCACGGCTTCGTTGAAGAAGGGCTCCAGCAGGTGCACGCGCACGCTGCTGATGGCGTCGTCGAGGCTGCCCTCACGCACGCGCGGAGACAGCTTGACGGTGCCGCCCGAGCCCACCACCGGCTCTCCCACGCGCAGGCGGGCGCGGCCGTTGCTCTTGTCCAGGTAGAGCATCTGCCCCGGGAAGATCAGGTGCGGGTTGCGGATCTGCTGCATGTTCATGCCCCAGAGCTCGGGCCAGCGCCAGGGGCTCTTGAGGAAGAGGCTGGAGATGTCCCAGAGGGTGTCGCCACGCTTGACGGTGTAGGTGTCAGGCGCATTGGGCGACAACTCGGACAGGGGCACACCGGCTTCGGCCACCTTGGCGGCCGTGGCCTTTTGCTGCGGGGTGATGGGGTAGTTGGGGAAGCCTTCGGCATGCGCCAACGTGGCCGAACTACCTGCCAGCACGCCCAACGCGGCAAGCGCCGATACACTCAGGGCGCGGGCCTGGCGCACAAAGGCCTGGCGCACAAGGGCGGGGCCGCCAGTCTGCGTGATCCGAGCCGTACGGGGCAGCGATCGCTGGGTCATGAAAACAGTCTCCAATTGCCGTTCAAAAAGATTCCCGCAGACAGGGAGACCTCAAATTCGGCAAAATCTGGTCAATGATCGTTTGATTCTGCCCGCAAAACGAATGCGGTCGCAACGAAAATTGCCCCGTGTTACGAGCGGTTGCCGGGCCATTGACGGCCGGGTCGTTGCGCCGCTTCCACAACGTCATTGTTGATTTCCCTCGCCGAGACAAGAGCTGACCATGGCCCTGCTGCCCATCCTGACCTACCCCGACAACCGCCTGCACACGGTGGCCAAGCCTGTTGCCCAGGTGGACGACCGCATTCGTCAACTGGTCGATGACATGCTGGAAACCATGTACGACGCCAAAGGCGTGGGCCTGGCCGCCACCCAGGTGGACGTGCACGAACGCGTGGTGGTGATCGACACCAGCGAGGAGCGCAACAAGCCGCTGGTGCTGATCAACCCCGAAATCACCTGGGCGAGCCCCGAGATGCTGACCTGGGAAGAAGGCTGCCTGTCGGTGCCGGCGATCTACGACAAGGTGCACCGCCATGAGCGCGTGAAGGTGCGCGCACTGGACCGCGACGGCAAGACCTTCGAGCTGGAAACCGACGACGACCTGCTGTCGGTCTGCGTGCAGCACGAGCTGGATCACTTGCTGGGCAAGGTGTTCGTGGAATACCTGTCACCACTCAAGCGCAACCGCATCAAGGCCAAGATGCAGAAGAAGGCCCGCGAAGAACGTTCAGCCGCATGAGCAAGCTCCGCGTCGCGTTCGCCGGCACGCCCGAATTTGCCAGCGAAGCCCTGCGCGCCATTCTGGCTGCGGGCTTTGAGGTACCACTGGTGTTGACCCAGCCAGACCGCCCGGCCGGGCGCGGCATGAAGCTGCAGGCCTCGCCCGTCAAACAGCTGGCCCAGCAGCATGGCATCACGGTGGCCCAGCCCCACAGCCTCAAACTGGACGGCAAGTACCCCGAGGAAGCCAAGGCTGCGCAAGAAGCCCTGGTGGCCGCCGCACCCGATGTGATAGTGGTGGCCGCCTATGGCCTGATCCTGCCGCAGTGGACGCTGAGCCTGCCCCGACTGGGCTGCCTCAACATCCACGGCTCCCTGTTGCCGCGCTGGCGCGGCGCGGCGCCCATCCACCGTGCCATCGAAGCAGGTGACGCGGCAACCGGCATCACCATCATGCAGATGGACGCGGGCCTGGACACCGGCGACATGCTGCTGATCGAGAACGAAGCCATCCGGCCCGATGACACCACCGCCTCGCTGCACGACCGCCTGGCCACGCTCGGTGGGCGCCTCATCGTGGAGGCGCTGGAATGCGCCGCCTGCAGCGGCCTGAAGGCGACGCCCCAACCCGCCGAGGGCGTGACCTACGCCCACAAGATCGAGAAAGCCGAAGCGGCCATCGACTGGACGCTGCCGGCCGAGCAGATCGAGCGGCGGGTACGGGCCTTCGACCCTTTCCCCGGCACCACTTTCCTGTGGCCCAACGAGGCGGGCGGCGCCGACACCATCAAGGACACCATCAAGTTATGGGCGGCCAACCTGGTGCCCGATGCCAGCGGCATGCCCGGCCAGATCCTGCAGGCCCAAGGCGACAGCCTGGTGGTCGCCTGCGGCCAGCAGGCCCTGGCCTTGCGCACCTTGCAGAAACCGGGCGGCAAGCGCATTTCGGCACGCGATTTCCTGCAAAACGCAAGAACCATCCCGGCAACGCTGGCTTGAACTTTCTGGCCGCGCGCCCATCTTATTTGCTGCCACCATGAGGTGGTGTGTTCTCTATCGCGGGTCAGGAGGCCCGACAAGATGTTCAACATGATGAAAACCGCCATCCTGATGGCGGCGATCACCGCCCTGTTCATGGCCATCGGCGGGATGATCGGCGGCCGCTCCGGCATGATGCTGGCCTTGGTCGTGGCCCTGGGCATGAACTTCTTCAGCTACTGGTTCAGTGACCAGATGGTGCTCAAGATGTACAACGCCCGCGAGGTGGACGAAACCTCGGCGCCGCGTTTCTACGCCATGGTCAAGGAGCTGGCGCAACGCGCGCAGCTGCCCATGCCCCGCGTCTACCTGATCGACGAGGCCGCGCCCAATGCCTTTGCCACCGGCCGCAACCCCGAGCACGCCGCCGTGGCCGCCACCACCGGCATCATCAATGTGCTGACCGACCGTGAACTGCGCGGCGTGATGGCGCACGAACTGGCCCACGTGAAGCACCGCGACATCCTGATCAGCACCATCAGCGCCACCATGGCCGGTGCGATCTCGATGCTGGCCAACTTCGCCGTCTTCTTCGGCGGCCGGGATTCCGAAGGCCGCCCTGCCAACCCGATCGCCGGCATCGCCGTGGCCATCCTGGCCCCCCTGGCTGCCAGCCTGATCCAGATGGCGATCAGCCGGGCGCGCGAGTTCGAAGCCGACCGCGGCGGCGCCGAAATCAGCGGTGACCCGCAAGCCCTGGCCAGCGCCCTGGAAAAGATCCACCGCTACGCCCAGGGCATCCCGCTGCAGGCCGCCGAGGCTCACCCCGAAACGGCCCAGATGATGATCATGAACCCGCTGTCTGGCGATGGTCTGCGCAGTCTGTTTTCCACACACCCGGCCACGGAAGAGCGTGTGGCCCGACTGATGGCCATGGTCCGTTGAACGAGAAATAGTTGCCCTGCATGACAAAGTGCGTGACGATGTTCACGCACTGTCGGCCCCTGGCACCACTCAAGGGCACAGCCCCCTGATTTGAGGGTCAAGGTCGTCAGCACCCGTCCGATACACCGACAACGCGTTCCGCCTGCCCAGGCGGGCAGCGGCATGTCAAGGACACTGGATGCTGATCGACATTCGCAAGACTGAAGAAGAATCGCAATGGCTGCACCGCTGCGCCTGGGCGGTGCTGGCCATGGGCATGCTGCTCAGCGTCGTCGCATGGTGGCGCACGAGTGACCGGATCCAGAAAACCGCGGACGCCGCTTTTGCCCAACAGACGGCCGACGTCACCGAGCATGTCGATCAGGTCGTGGACCATTATCTGGACGTGCTCCGCAGCTTCCAGGCCATGTACCTGGTGAGCGAGAAGGTCACCCGCCCGGCCTTCCACCAGCATTACCTGAACATGAACATCACGTCGGAGTACCCGGCGTTCGTGGCGGTTCAGTACGCGCAGTTGGTGCCCCATGCAGCCAAAGCGCCTTTCGAGGCCGCCGTGCGCGCCGACACCAGCCTCGCCGCCCAGGGCCATCCCGGCTACAAGATCACCCCCGAGGGCGACCGCGCGCACTACCTGCCGGTGGTGTTCAGTGAACCCATGACGGCCAACCAGGGCATGCTGGGCCATGACACCGCCTTCGAGCCGACGCGCCGCGAGGTCATGGAGCGCGCCCGCGACACGGGTCTGGCGCAAGTGTCGGCGCCCCTGATCACGCAGCAGGGCACATCGGACCACCAGGGCGTGGTCGTGCGGGTGCCGGTCTACCGGCCCGGCGCACGTGTGGATGACACCCACAGCCGCCGCGAGGCCTTTGTCGTGCTGATCAGCGGCGTGATCCGAACCGCCGAGCTCATGAAACAAGCGGCCCAGCTCAAGGACTGGCAGCACCTGCACTGGACGGTCAACGACATCGGCTCCGACCTCGATCCTGAACGCGCGACGGCCCAACTGGTGTTCGACAGCGCCAGCCACATGGACCACGGCTACCGCAGCAGCACGCAAAGTGAAGCGGGCGACGTCCGCACCACCCGGCTGGACCTCGGCGGACGACACTGGGAGATGCGTTTTGCGCGGGAACCGGTGCACGCGCGAACCCAGCCCTACCCCCTGGTGCTGTTGCTGGGCGGCTTCTTCGCCTCAATCGGCCTGTGGTGGGCCATTCGCAATGCGGCCAACCGCCATGCGCTGGCAGCGTCCATGGCCCTGGAACTCAGCCAGAAAGCACGCGACAGCGAAAACCGCTTGCGTTCTCTGCTGGACAACACGGTCGATGGCATCCTCACCCTGAGCCCTTCTGGCGAGATCCTGGGCGTGAACCGTGCCGTGTGTCTGATCTTCGGTCACGAGGAAGCCAGCATGGTGGGGCAGCATCTTGGCAAGCTCCTGCCTGCGGCTCAAACGGGCGGCCAAGCCCTGCGCATGGACACCTTCCTCCAAGGGCAGACCGTGGGCATTGACGGCGTGGGGCGTCGCACGGAGGGCCTGCGGGCCAATGGCACGAGCTTCCCGTTGGACATGGCCGTCAGCAGCATGGCACTCAAAGGCCAGACGCAGTTCATTGCGCTGCTGCGCGACCTCACGGCCCAGGTGTCGGCCGAGAAGGCCATCCTGGAAGCGCAGCGCCAGCTCAACGAAGTCGACGAGATGCGTCGTGTCATCGTGCACAACGCGCCCTATGCGATCTTCGTGCTCAACCCGCAAGGCGTGATCCAGACGGTCAACCCGGCAGGCGAGAAATTGCTGGGCACCAAGGCCCAGGATCTGGTGGGACGCTGCACGACCCGACGCTTCTTTGACCGCGACCAGGTCACCGAGCGCGCACGCATGCTGGCCTTGCGGCTCAACGAGCCTGTGCGCGAACTGGACGTGCTCACCCACCTGGCGCACGAATCCCCCGGCCTGCCCAGCGAGTGGACCATACGCCGAGACGACGGCAGCTTCCTGATCGCCGAGATCACCGTCACCGAGCTGACCAACGAATATGGCCAGCCCAGTGGCTACCTGGCGATGGCCTCTGACGTCACCTCGCGCCGCGATGCCGAGCACCAGCTGCAGCACCTGGCCCAGCACGACGCCCTGACGTCCCTGCCCAACCGCAACATGCTGCAAGAGCACCTCAAGACTTGCATGGGCCTGGCAGAGCGCCATGGGCACCACATGGCCATGATGTTCCTGGACGTGGACCGCTTCAAGAAAATCAACGACAGCCTGGGCCACCACGTGGGCGACAGCGTGCTGTCCGAGATCGCCCGCCGTCTGCGCACCGGCATGCGCACATCGGACATCGTGGCCCGCCTGGGCGGTGACGAGTTCGTGATCCTGTTGCCGCAAATCACCGCGGTGGCCGACGGCGAACGCGTGGCGCACAAGGTGCTTGACCTGTTTGCCGACCCCATTCGCGTCGGCTCGCACGAGCTGCGCGTCACACCCAGCATCGGCCTGGCCATCTACCCTGAGCATGGCGCCGACACCATCACCCTGATGCGCCACGCCGACCTGGCCATGTACCAGGCCAAGAGCCACGGCCGCAACCGTGTGCAGGTCTACAGCGACAAGATGCAGGCGCCAACGGCCGAAGCCCTGGTGCTGGAAAACGACCTGTACAAGGCCCTGGAGCGCAACGAGCTGCGTCTGCACTTCCAGCCGCAGTTTGATTGCGCCACGGGCCGCATCAGCGGTGCAGAAGCCCTGTTGCGCTGGGAGCATGGCGGCAAGCTGGTCCCCCCCTCGGACTTCATCCCGCTGGCCGAGGAAACCGGCCTCATCGTCGCCATGGGCGAATGGGTGCTGCGGCGCGCCTGCACCATGGCGCAGCAGTGGCGCGAGCGCTCTGGCTGGCCGCTGCGCGTGGCCGTGAACCTGTCGGCCGTGCAGCTCGACCAGGCCGACATCCCCGGTCTGGTAGCGCAGGTGCTGAAAGAAACCAAACTGCCGCCCACCGCGCTGGAGCTGGAGATCACCGAAAGCGTGGTGGTACGCGAATCGCTGCGCGCTGCCGACATCCTGACGCAACTGCGCGCCGTGGGCGTGAGCATCGCCATCGACGACTTCGGTGTGGGCTACTCCAGCTTCGCTTACCTGCGCGAGCTGCCGGTGGACCGCCTCAAGCTGGACCGCAGCTTCCTGTCTTCCATCCCGGACTCGCCGGGCGACAGCCGACTGGTGGCGGCCCTGATCGCCATGGGGCACCGCCTGGAGGTGGGCATCGTGGCCGAAGGGGTTGAAACCCCCGAACAGGCCGCCTTCCTGGTGACACATGGCTGCGACGAGGCGCAGGGCTACCACCTGGGCCGCCCCATGAACGAAGCCGCGTTCGAGGCCCTGTTGATGGAGCACAGCCGCCAGCAGGCGAACAAACCGGCACCTCAACCCGAGCCCAGACCCGTCGCCACGGCTGCGGTCGAGCAGGATGCCGCCCCGGCAGCGCACACACCGGTCGCACCCACCTTGATCGACTGAGTCAACCTGCCTGGCCGTCGGCGCAACGCGGCATACCTACAATGCCGCACCGCACCTGCGTGGCCCCGCCACGCCCGATGCCGACGATGACATGACAGCTTCCTTCACCACCGCCCCGCCTGCCAACGCCTCCATCCTGGAAGACCACCGCACCGCCGCCGCCCTGCTGGCGCTGCACCTGCTGATCTGGACGGCCCTGCCTCTGCTTGTATCGCGCAATCTGCCACTGGACGTGGTGGAGGCGCTGGCCTGGGGGCGTGAATGGCAATGGGGTTATTACAAGCACCCGCCACTGTCGGGCTGGCTGGCGGAGCTTGCACGCATCGGCCCATCGAACTGGAGCCTGTACCTGCTGGCACAACTCATGGTCACCGCCGGCATGGCGGCGAGCTGGGCGCTGGGGCGCGAGCTGTTGGGCACACGCCTGGCCACGATCGGCCTGATGGCGACAGAAGGCATCCACTACTTCAACATGTCGAGCACCGAGTTCAACGCCAATGTGGTGATGTTTCCCCTGTGGGCCGGTGCGTCGCTGTGTGGCTGGCGTGCCCTGCGCACTGGCAAGCTGGGATGGTGGCTGGCACTGGGCCTGTGCTGTGGCCTGGGCGTGCTGGGCAAGTACGTCTTCCTGCTGCTGCCCGCCTGCCTGGTGCTCTACACCTTGATCAACCCAGTGGCACGACGCGCCTGGCGCACGGCCGGCCCATGGGCGGCTGCCGCGGCATTTGCACTCGTGATCGCGCCACACGTGAAGTGGGCCATCGAGCACGACTGGGCCACCTTGCAATATGCCATTGGCCGTGGCCACAGTGATGAGCTGGCTCAGCAAGGCAGCTGGCGCCAGGAGTTCATCAACTTCGTACTGGCCCAGGCCTTGACCTTGCTGCCAGCCTGGGCGCTCTTGCGCACGCTGGGCCCCAGCCAGCCGACACGCGCGCCCTCGCATGAACGCTGGCTGCTGTTCACGCTGGGGCTGGCGCCGCTGTTGCTCATCATGCTGGCAGCCACGCTGGCGCAGGCCAAGATGCTGCACATGTGGGCTTCGCCCTTCTTCCTGTGTGCGGTGCCTCTGTGGCTGGCCTGGCGCCAGCCCGCCACGCTGCACACCAGTCGTTTCGCATGGGCCTGGTCCGCATGGATGCTCATCACGGTGGCCATCTTTGCCAGCAGCGCCTTGTTCGGCCCGCAAAAGAAGCACAAGCTGGACCGCACGAGCTACCCGGGCCACGACATCGCCCAGATCCTGACGAGCAAATGGCACGCACAGACGGGCCAGCCTTTGGCCATCGTGGCCGGAGAGGAGTTCGTGTCAGGCACGGTCGCGCACTACAGCGCCGATCGCCCGTCGGTGTTCTACGACGCTGATTTCAGCGAATCGCTCTGGTTGCGGCCACAGCAGGTCGAGCAGCAAGGGGCCTTGTTCGTCTGGCCGCTCAGCCGTGGGGAGGCCGATGTGGCCAGCCTGCCTGCTGACAGCCGGGCACAGGTGGCACCGCTGCTGGCGCGCTACCCGCGGCTGCAGCCACAACCGACCTTGCTGGTGCAGGCCAGCTGGATGGGCAAGCCCTATACCGTGGCCGTGGCCGTGGCCTGGGCCGTTCTGCCACCCCAAGGGGCACGCTGAGCATCAATGTGCGGCCGTGCAGTTGGGCAGCGTGCTGTTGTTGTCGTCCGATCGGCATGAGACCACGGCCTGGCGCTTGCGCTCGACATAGTTCATGCCGCCGGACGACGCATCATCGGGACAAGTGGCCGCCGAGCCATTGCACGCCACCGCATCGCCCGCAAGGCCTGGTACATGCCCCATTCGGTGCCGGCGTTCGCCGCCTGGAACGCCCTTGCCCCGGCAATATCCTGGGCAGAGCTGACCTGCTGCGTCCAGGTCAGGCGGGTCACTGCGGCAGCCAGCGCGGCCAGCATCACCAGCACCACGATGGCCGCCACCACCCCCATGCCACGCTGACGGCGGGAAGAAGGTCGGCAAGGAAGGTGAGCAGCTGGCTTCATGGCACGTTCATCACATGGGCACCCACAGCCATGTGGGCGGTTTCGCTTTTGCGCGCCAGCTCCAGGTCCATCCACAGGAAGCCGTTTTGCTGTGTGGCGCCCTGGTTGGCGTCATAGATGAAAGAGCAGGACTTGACGCGGGTGGCCAGCGCCACCGCCCCCGCTGTGGACGGGCAGGATGTCGGGTAGGTCGCGTTGAAGCTGCGCACCAGGCGGTACAAGGTGCCCTTGCCATCGCCATTGGCGTCCAAGGTGCCATCGGCGCCGGAGCAGATGTAGAACACCGACTGCTCGCTGTTGGAGATGGTCTGGAAACGCCCGCTGTTATAGCCCGCAGACACCTGCATCGACGAGATCGTGATGCGTCGATAGCCCTGTGTCGCGGCAGGCGTGGTCACCGACACGATGGCCGAGCGGTTCGCCCCGGTGTAGACATCGTTGCCGCTCTGGTTGTTGATGACGACCCAGTCCCCCGCGGAGGGCACCGTCGTCATGCTGGACATGACATCGAACACCGTGGTGGCCTGAGACGGGTCAACCCAGGCCGAGCAGGCCCCACCGGATTGGGCCGTGCAGCCGCCGCCGTCATTGGCCGCGTCCGGGCCCATGCGATAGCGGCCACCCGACACCACCGGCACCAGCTCGAAACACTGGTCGGACGGCACCCGCAAGGAGTTCGGCACGGCACGGCGCACGTCGCGCAACATGCGGCGCAAGGCGGTGTCGGCCTGATCCGACATGTCGGCACGCAGGCGCGTACCCACATACGCATCGATCGCCGGCTTGATGAAGGTCGACACCGTGGCGGCCACCACCGCGCCGATCACGATGACCAGCACCAGCTCCACCAGGGTGAAACCACGTTGACGCAAGTGTGTGCCCATCATGATGCGTAGTCCGTCCGCCAGCCTTTGAGCACCACCGATTCACTGCCCCGCGTGACGGTGACCGTGATGAGCTTGGCCGCCGTGATCCCGCCGAGCGTCGTGGCCGCGACGGTCACGCTGATGGAGTAGCCGCTCAAGGCCGAAATGGCGGTGCCATCGATGTTGCAGATCTGGTTGGTCGTCGCGTAGCCGTTGTAGTCAGACACATCGTTGTAGGTGGCTCGCGCGCAGCCCGCAGGTGCCGTGTTGGCCGCCGGGGTGTAGGGCTTGAGCTGGATTTCTTCCATGATCTCTTCGGCCAGCACCAGCATCTGCTTGCGCACGACCGGATCGGCACTTTTGGCCGTGCTCTGGTTGAAAGCGGCCATGACACCCGCCAGACCCACGCTGACGATCACGATGGCCACCACCATTTCGATCAGTGTGAAACCGCGATGCCGCCTACTCGACATAGCCGGTCTCCCCGTAGACGGTGATGTTGCTGGCGCCGGACATCGAGATCGTGCGCGTGGACGATGTGGTACCCGCGCCGTCCGATGTCACGCGGCCATCGGGCTGGAAATAAATGGTGCCGGCCGGTGACACGGTGGTGCCAGCGCTGCTGTTGGCCGCCGTGGCGAACACACTGCTGCCCCCTGGCCCGTTGATGGCGACCGTGCACGTGGTGGCCGGGTTGACGGCCGCCGATGAAACCGACACCGTCGTCGCGGTGATGGTGACGCAGGTCAGGCGACGACGGGCCACGGCCCCTTTCTGCGCGAAACGCAAGGCGCCTTGCAAGGCATCGTGCCAGGCGTCATCACGTGCGCCCAGCGCGGCAGTGAGCTTGGGCATGGCAAAAGCCGCCAGGATCCCACCAACAATCATGACCAGGATCAGCTCCACCATCGTGAAGCCCCTTTGTCGCTGGCGGACCATCGCTGTGCAATCAGTGCAGGTCACGGACAAACACCGCCTTTCTGGTTTCGGGTTGATACACACCGAAGGTGGCACGCGCACTCGGGTCACGGTCATACGTGGTGACGCCGGCGCAGCTGTTGGTGCTGCCGTTTTGCGCGCGCAACCAGCTCAGCGAGGCGCCCGTGCTGCTCGGGCGGCTGCTCAGGCAGGACTGGTCGGTGCTGGTGCTACCCAGGTTGAAGGCAAAGTCCACACTGCCCGTGGCAGACGGGCTGGGCGCACTCAGGATGAGGTTGCCGTTGCCTCCACTGATCGTCACCGCCGAGGGCGTGGTCGACCAGGCGGCCGTCGCCGCCCCCTTGCTGTCCAGGTAGTTGCTGCGCGCCACCGAAGCCGCCGGGATGCTCGTGCAGCTGTCGGCGCTGTTGAGCACCCAGGCCTT
>JACPOH010000296.1 GCA_016185075.1 Aquabacterium sp.
TAGCCGTTCTTGGCAATGGCCTCGCCCATGCGGAAATCATGCACATAGCCATCGTGAATCGGTTCGGCCTTGGGGTTGTAGGAGATCTCCCACAACTCGGGCAGGTCTTTGAGCGCCACGATGAAGCTTTGGCGTGGTGCGGCGTCGTACACGGCAGACACGCGTGAGTTTCGCTTGCCATCCAGACTGGTGGCGGGATAGCTGCGCACGAGTTGGAGGTCGGCGTCGAACAGCACCACATTGCCGGGCAGGTAGTTGCCGGCCAGTACCCAGCGGCCGTCACCCGAGACCGCCACATTGCGCATGTTCAGGCCGGCCCGAACCTCGGCCACGACCTGCAAGGTGTAGAGGTCGTACTTGGTGATCCAGCCGTCACGCGAGCCGAAGAAGACGAAGCGGCCATCCGGCGAGAACTTGGGGCCGCCGTGGAGGGCGTAGCGGCTGACAAAGCGGTGGATGACGGTGAGCTTGTCGCCGTCCACGATGGAGACGTGGTGGTCGCCCCCTTCGACGACCACAAACAGGTTGAGCGGGTCGGCCTGCCAGATGGGCTTGGCCTCGGGGGCGGCGGAGGTGCCGGATGCGGCGGGTGCTCGGATAGCCTCCGTGCGCGAGGCGCGGATGTCTTCATCACGCCAGGTGGGGCTGGGCAGAACCGGGGTGTAGATCCAGTGGGCCAGTTGCGTGATCTGCGCTTCGCTCAGTACACCACCAAATGCCGGCATCTGGGTTGCCGGGCGGCCCTGGCCGATGACCTTGATGGCCTCGGCCTTGCGCAGGCGCTCCAGGCTTTCAGGCAGCAGGGCGGGGCCCATGCCGCCCGTGCGCTGTTCTCCGTGGCAGGTGGCGCAGTGCTGCTTGAACAATTGGGCGGCCGTTGGCGGCACGGCAAGAGGGGCTGTCGCTGAGGCAGGCGTGGGCTCGGCGGCGCGGCTCAAGTCCCAGCCCATCAGCAGCATGGCGGCAGCCAGCAGCACGCGCCAGATGACATCGGTGTACATGGGCATCAGCTTTCAGGTCTCTGATGTGATGGGGATGGGGGCGCGCTGGCCATGTGGATGGCTCTTGCCTTTGGGGCTGCTGAACGGGGTCACGGCCACGCGTGTCGAGGCCACGTCGGTGTGCAGGCCAATCTCCTTGTCATCCAGATAACAGCCCGGGTCTTCTGCCCAGGGGTTGCCTGTGACCTGTTGCGCGCGAACGCGGGTGTTGCCGCCGCACAAGTCCAGGTGGACGCAACTGGCGCAACGGCCTTCGACCGGTCGGGGCTGGGTCTTCAAGCCGGCCATCAAGGGGTCGCTGGTGTCGGACCAGATGTGCGAGAAGGGGCGCTGGCGCACGTTACCCAGGCTGTGGTGCCACCACATGGTGTCGGGGTGTACCTCACCCAGGTTGTCGATGTTGGCGATGTGCAGGCCCGATGCATTGCCGCCCCAGGCGCGCAGGCGTTCACGCAGGGCAGGTGCCCACTGCGGCATGTGCTGGCGCAGCCAGGCCAACAGGTAGGGCGCATCGGCGTCGTTGTTGCCGGTGACGTATTCTTCTTCTCGGCCGTCCAGGGCGGCTTTCCAGACGGTGGCGAACAGCAGGTCCAGCGCATCTCGGGTGGCGCTGAAGTGGGCGTCCTTGGCGCGGTGGATGTTGCCGCGGCCGGCGTAGTTCAGGTGCGAGAAATAGAACTTGGCGATGCCCTCGTTGCGCATGAGTTGCAGCAGCGCGGGCAGATCATGCGCGTTCATGGCCGTCATGGTGAAGCGCAGGCCGAGCTTGACGTCGCGGGCCTTGAGCAGGCGCAGGGCGTTCAGCGAGGCATCGAAGGCGCCCTCCTGCCGTCGGAACTTGTCGTGCGTTTCGCGCAGGCCGTCCAGGCTGATGCCCACGTACTCGAAACCGGCCTTGGCAATTCGCGCGGCCATGGGTTCGTCGATCAGCGTGCCGTTGGTGGACAAGGCCACATAGAAGCCCTTGTCGCGCGCGCGGGCGGCGATCTCGAACAGATCGGAGCGCAGCAGAGGCTCCCCGCCGGACAGGATCAGCACCGGTACCCGGTAGCTGCGCAAGTCGTCCATCACGTTGAAGACCTCGTCGGTGCTCAGTTCGCCAGGGTAGGCATGGTCGGCCGACAAGGCGTAGCAGTGCTTGCACGTGAGGTTGCAACGGCGGGTCAGGTTCCAGATCACGACGGGGCCCGACGGTGAGCCTGCGCGGCGAGCCAATGGGTAGCTGCCTTGCTGTTCAGCCTGCACGACTTCGCGCAGGTATTGGGAGATGCGAAACATGGCGGCTCCTGGTGGGGGATCAGGCGGCCTGCAGGCGCAGACCCGTTTTTTTCAGGATGGCCGTGCTGTAGAGGATGTCGAAGCCCTTGCATGCATCGGCCAACAGACAGTGGATGCGGCCGGCTTCGCGTTCGACCTCGGCACGGCTGTGGCCATGCACCATGGCAAACAGGTTGTAAGGCCAGTCGGGCAGGGCGCGGGGGCGGCGGTAGCAGTGCGACACGGTGGGCAAGGCGCCGATCTTGGCCCCCAGTTCGTCTACCAGCTCATCACTCACATCCCACACCGTCATGCCATTGGCGGTGTAGCCGAGCTTGTAGTGGTTGGGTACCGCACCGATGCGGCGGATCAGGCCTTCGTCCAGCATGCCCGCCAGGCGCTCGCGCACCACGGCCTCGGGCACGCCCAGTTGCGCGGCCACCTGGGCATAGGGTTGCGGCACCAGCGGCAATCCGCCTTGTGTGGCGGTGATGAGGCGGCGGTCAAAGTCAGTGAGTGGCATGGGGCTCCCCTGTGCTGCCAACGGCCGTGCGTCCGAGTTTGGCGAGGGCGCTTTGGGCGCTCAGGCGCAGTTCCACAAAGAACTCTCGTTCCTTGGGGAAGGCGAATACGCGCAGGCCGGTCCGGGCTTCGATCAGTTGGCAGCTCTGCTGCACCTGATCCGGTGTTTCGCCGGCGATCACGAACCACATGTTGAGCTGGTGCGTGCGGCGGTAGTTGTGGGCGACGGCAGGCAGGGCGTTGACCTGTTCGGCCACGCGGTCAAAGTCGGCTTCGGGCACGGCCATGGCTGCCAACAGAAACTGCCCCCCTGCGCGCTCGATCTGAAACAGCGGGCCGAAGCGCGTGAGCAAGCCCGTGTCCAGGAGGCGTTGCAGGCGTTGCAGCACGTCATCTTCCGTGAGGCCGAGGTCTTTGGCCACGTCTGCATACGGGCGCTCGGTCAAAGGCAGGCCACCATGCAGCCTGTCGATCAACTGTGCGTCGATCTGGTCGAGCCAGACGCCTGGCGTCGCGTCGCGTCGGCTTGCTTCAAGCTGCTTGTTCATGTGGGGCCTCGCTGGTTGCCTGGTGTGCCAGGGCGCTGAAGTAGCGGCCTCCCGTCTGTTTGAAACGGGTGCCGCTGAACAAGGTCTGACGAGGGAAGTCACTCAAGCCAGCCTGGCCAATGGCCTGGGCGATGAGTTGGGACACGGATGCGCGGTCCTGGCCGTGCACCATGAAGTACAGGTTGTAGGTCCAGCCGCGGTGGCGCTCGCGCCGGTAACACAGGGTGATGCCCGGCTGTGCTGCCAGTCGCGCACCGGCGGCGTCCACGAGCTCATCCGGTACGTCGAGCACCGTCATGGCATTGGCCGAGATACCCAGATCATGGTGGCGCACCACCACGCCGAAGCGGCGCAAGGTGCCTTGCGACAGCCAGCGGGTCAGTGTCTGGCGAATGCGTTCGGTGGACCAGCCGAGCGCCTCGGCCCAGGCGTCGTAAGGCCGTGACATGATGGGCAGGCCTTCCTCCACCAGGGCTGCCAGCCGTTCATCGGCCACGGCGACCGGGGTGGCACGTTGCCGCTGTGCGGTGTGGGTCTCGCCAGGGGGGGGCGATGGCCGGGTTTGGCGCAGATCGAAACCCAGGTCGATGCGATAAGGGCGAACCATGGGCAGGCGCAGGGCCTGGAGCCCCGTGCTGCGCTCCAGTTGGTCAACCTGGGCATGGACCGTGTCGCGGTCTCGGCCCGTGATCACGAACCACAGGTTGTAGTCGTGCTCGCGTTCGTAGTTGTGGTTGACGCCATCGATGGCATTGACCCGTTCGGCCACGCGGGCGAGCAGGGCCTCGGGGACCGACAGCGCGCACAGCATGGCGGCGCCGCCCACGCCCGCACCCCAGATACCGCCAATGCGGCTGATGCTGCCCTCCTTGAGCAAGCGTCGGTAGCTGGCCAGCACCGTGGCTTCGTCGCTGCCACAACGCAGGGCCACGCCGGCAAACGGCGTCTCGGACAGAGGGAAGTCACGCTGCCAGTCATTGAGCAGCAACTGATCCAGAGCGGGACGATCGGCCAGGTTCATGTCAAAACCCCATGCGTGCTGCGCGGCTGGTGAAGAAGATGCCGCTGGGTGAGGGCAGGCTCAGCGCATTGAGCGTCTGCAAGGTCTGTGTGTCGATGATGGAAACGCGGTTGGCATCGCGGGATGAGATCCACACGCCCTCACCACGTGGCGTGAACTCCATGTGCAACACGGCCTTGCCGGGCTCCAGGGTTTGCACGATCTGGCGCGATTGCGTGTCAATGACCTGGACGCGGTGGTAATCAGGCACGGCGAAGTTGACCCAGACCTGGCGGCCATCGGGGCGCGCCATCACGAACACCGGTTGCCCGGCGACGGGGATGCGGCCCACTTCCTGCCAGGTGTCGGTGTCGACCACCAGCACCTCGTGGCGGCCGATGGCAGGCAGCCAGGCTTGCCGCCCAGCCACGGCCCAACCTCGCAGGTGGGGCATCTTGTAGACGGGCAAGGGCTGTTGACCGCGGCCATAGCCTTGCAGAATGCGACGTGCCTGGGGCTGCGCAGCCCACAGGTCGATCAGGGCCAGACCGTCTTCTCCGAACAGGCCGGCAATGTAGTAGCGGCCGTCTGGCGTGACCAGCGCGTCATAGGGTTGGTGGCCGATCTGCTTGAACTTCTGCAGTTGTGGTTTGGACGGCGTGCCGAGGTCGGCAACCCAGATCTGATCGGCGTCGAACAGCGAGAAGATGAAGCGGTGGCCCGGCAGGTCGGCCAGGCCAACCACGCGTGACAGCTTGCCTGCCTCGTACTCGGCAGGGATGTCGGCCACCAGTGCCAGGGTCTGCGCGTCGAAGACCTTGACGCCGCCGGGTTCGTAGTTCTGTGCGGCCACCAGGCGGCCATCTTGTGAGATCGCCCCGCCGATGCTGTTGCCGGCCTGCTGGGTGCGGGCTTCGATCTGGCGGGTGAGGATGTTGAGCTTGGTGAGCGCACCATCGCGCCCGAACACGTAGGCATGTGCGCCGTCGCGCGAGAACACCACCGAGGCGTGAGACAGGTCACCCAGGCCGGCAATGTCGCCCAGCACCGTTTGCGTGCTGGTGTTGACCACGGCCACGGTGCCGTTGGCGCGTTCGATCACGACGCCCAGGTCACCAGTGCCGACGGGGGCGGGTGTGCTGGCGCAGGCCGCGAGCAGGAGGCTCAGGCCGAGCGCGAGGATCAGACGCAAGGCGTTGTTCAAGGTTGTTTCACCTCAGGAAAGCCACGCAGGAGTTGTTGGGTGATCCAGCGTGCATCTTGTTCATCGAGCATGCCCTTCCAACCGGGCATGGGCGTGCCGGCGCGGCCTTGCAGGATCGTGGCAACGAGGGCATCGGCGGGCCGCTCGGCCAGTGCCTCCGGTGTCAGTGCCGGGCCGAGGCCGCCTTTGAGGCGCATGCCATGGCAGGAGCCGCAATCCTGTCGCACGATGTGAACCAGGGCCTGTTGCCTGGCTGGCGGTGGGGCGGGGGCCGTCGCTTGAGCCCACGCGCCACCAGCCAGCAGGCACAGCGCCCCCACGGAGGCTTGTCGGCATGCGGTCACCCATCCAGGTCTGAAACAGGCATGGCTGAGGGGCCGCATGGTGTGAGCCGAGCTTGAGCCGCTTACTGCGTCTTCAGGATCTGATCCACGGCGCCTTTGAGGTCGGCGTCGTTGATCTTCTCGGCGGGGTGGGGTGGCATGGGGATGGGGCCCCAGTTGCCCGATCCACCCTTGCGAACCTTCTCGGTCAGCTTGGTCGATGCTTCCTTGTCGCCCTTGTACTTGGCTGCGATGTCCTTGAAGGCTGGGCCCACCACCTTCTTGTCCTTGGCGTGGCAGGCCATGCAGCCGGCCTTGCCCATGGCTTCGTCAGGGGTGGCGATCGCAGTGGTCGTGGCCAGGGCCAGCGCGCCGAGGATCAACAGTTGTTTGATCATGATGTGTGTCCTTTCGCTGTGATCAGTAGATGTCGTGCTGGGTGTTGTTCACGTTGAAGTGGCCGGTAGGCGTGATCAGGCGGGGGTCCTTGATGACGGTCTTCAGCTTCAAGGTCTTGTCGTCCACCACCACGATGGCGGATTGCTTGTCCTTGGCCGACCACACGGCAAACCAGACTTCGTCACCAGCCTTGTTGTACTCAGGCTGAACCACACGCATGGCGCCGCCGTCCTTGATGCCGGTCCATTCGGCGATCGGCAGCACGGTGTAACCCTTGGCCAGGTTCTTGATGTCGTACACGGCCACGCTGCGCGAGATGGCGGGATCGGGGTTCAGTGGGTTGTCCACGTACAAGTGCTGCGACTTTGGATGGCTCTTGATGAAGAGCGAACCGCCGCCTTGGCTCTTGATGGTTTCGACCACCTTGAAGGCCTGTGCCTTGTGCTTGACAGGGTCGGTGCCGATCAGGGAGATGGTGTCGTCACCCAGGTGGCCGGTGGACCAGACCGGGCCGAACTTGGGGTGGACGAAGTTGGCACCACGACCTGGGTGAGGGATCTTGCCCACATCGATCAAGGCCGCCAGCTTGCCCTCCTTCATGTCCACAGCCGCAATCTTGTTGGATTGGTTGGCCGCGACCATGAAGTAGCGGTGCGTGGAGTCGAAGCCGCCGTCATGCAGGAAGCGAGCCGTGCCGATTTCAGTGGTTTTCAGTGCGTTGATGTCCGAGTAGTCCACCAGCAGGGTCTTGCCGGTTTCCTTCACGTTCACGACGAACTCGGGCTTGAAGTGCGAGGCCACGATCGAGGCCACGCGGGGCTCGGGGTGGTATTCCTGCTTGTCGACCGTCATGCCGCGGGTGGCCACGATCTTGAGCGGCTCCAGCGTGTCGCCCTTCATGATGGTGTACTGAGGCGGCCAGTAGCTGCCGGCAATCGCCAGCTTGTCCTCATAGCCCTTGTACTTGGAGGTGTCGACCGAGCGGGCTTCCAGGCCGACGCGGATTTCAGCCACGTTGTCGGGCTTTTCCATCCACAGGTCGATCATGTTGATCTTGGCGTCGCGGCCAATCACGTACAGGTAGCGACCGGATGCCGACAGGCGCGAGATGTGCACCGCGTAGCCGGTCTTGACGATGTTGATGATCTGCTTGGTGTCGCCGTCGATCAGGGCCACTTCGCCGGTGTCACGCAAGGTGGTCGAGAAAATGTTGCTGATGTTGTAGTTGTTCAGCTTCTTGGTTGGGCGCTTTTCGGGCGGGACGATCACCTTCCAGGTGTTCTTCATCTCGGCCATGCCGAACTCTGGTGGCTGAGGAGGGTCTTGCTGGATGTAGCGGGCCATGAGGTCCACATCGGCCTCGCTCATTTCGCCCGATGTCATCCAGTTGGGCATGCCGGCCGGCGAGCCGTAGGCGATGAACACCTTGAGGTAATCGGTACCTTTGGCCAGGGTGATGTCCGGGGTCAGCGGCTTGCCGGTGGCACCTTTGCGCAGCACGCCGTGGCAACCCGCGCAGCGTTCGAAGTAGATCTTGCGGGCCTTGTCGAACTCGGCCTGTGTCATGGGGGGCGCCTTGGGGTTGGCACTCTGGTACATCGGCTCGTTGGCGAGCGGCGAGGTGCCTGCCTGATAGTTGATCTCAGGCTGAGAGGGCTTCTTGACATCTTCTGCCTGCGCCCCGAATGCCAGTGCCACCGTCAGGGCAGCAGCCAGTCTGGCCATGCGCGGAGTGTTCATCTTGGTTTCTCCAGTATCGATGGGGCCGGCGGACAACCAGGCCCGGTGCTGTGCCGTTGGGGGTGCCAGTGGGGAGGCATCTGCTCGGGGTGGCGACATACCCTCAGAAAGAGCAAGGGCATGTTCGATCCGGGAAACCGGGCTGTCCTTGAAGCAGTTCAAAAAATCCGGGCACCTCACGGGGCTGACGCCATGCGGCGACGCTCTCCTCGGTGTGGTTTGCGTTGGCGCAAACGTGGGGGCCCGATGTACTCGCGGGTCGAGGCGAGGCTGAGTCGGGCATGATGCCGACCTGTGTGAATCAGTCTGAGTGCCTGGTATGGATGAGATGATGGGTGGGCTGCGCCGTGGCCAGTGTGATGGCCGTGGTCTGCTTGTGGCCGTGTTGGGGCTGGTCGGTTGTGGGTTCGTTCATGCCGACGCGCCGGTGCTGAACAAGCTGGCTGGCGACATTGACGGGCAGTACAGCTATAACAAGTCGGAGTACACCAGCCGCCGGTTGACCTTGGCCGCCGACCTGGCCTACCCGATGCCCCAGCGCGAGCTCGATGGCGAGTTGCGCTTTGACCGGGAGTACATCAAGGAGGAGGGGGCGCCTCAGGCCATCAACCGGGATCGGTATGACGCCAGCGTGAAGTTCAAGCAGTTCTTCGACGACGAGCCGTACTACGTGTATGTGTCGCCGAGGGTGCGCCACAACCGTTTTGGCTACTACCAGTCCGCCCAGGCCCTGCGCGTGGGGGGCGGCCGCAAGTTTGGCGGCGACGGGGGCTGGCACGCAAGCCTGGAGTTGGGCACAGGCTACCGTGTGGCCCACGCGGAAGATGGCGACAACATCAGCGAGGTGCTCTACACCACCAGCCTGAAAGCGTCCTGGGACATCTCCGAGCAGCTGTCTCTCAAGTTCAATGGCGTGCAGGAGCAAAGCCGTCGCGAAACCTTTCGCCACAGGAGAAGGACGGCGAGCTGTCTGCCGAGTTTGGCGTGAGCTACAGCTTCTGAGCGCCGGCACCGGTTCAGTGCGAGGTCTTCAGTGCGTAGTCTGCCGGCTGGCCCTTCAGCCCCTTGGCCACCAGGTAGCTGAAGTAGCGGCTCCCCGCACGAACTTCGGCGGCGCGCCAGCCCGGTACCCGGTAGCGAATGGATGTGGCACGGTGCAAACCGGTGATGAGGCTCAGGGCCAGCGACCAGAGCGGGCGGCGCGGGATGCGGAGCTCATCGGCCAGTTCGCGGCCCAGCAGGCGCCGGGAGACCGCTTCCAGCGCACCTTGAGGCAGGAAGAACGGTGACTGCCAGGCCAGGCCCTGGTGCACGGCGGCGACCAGGGTGCGGCTGTTGTCGTCGGGCTTGATCAGGTCGCGCTTGAAGTGCTGATACAGCCTGGCCTCGTCGTCCAGCGTGTCGGGCAACAGGCTCAAGTCCACGCCTTGCAGGTAATTGCCCCAGCGCCAGAGCAACTGGTAGCTGCGGGCCTCTTCGTCGCTGACGCGCACGCCCAGGCTGCGCATGCTGTTGATCAGCAAACTGCTGAAACCCAGCGCGGTGAGGCTCAACTGCAACTGGTTGATGGGGTGCCCCAACTGGGCGCTTGGCCATGAAGCACGCGCCAGCACATGGTGGCGCACCATGGCGTGCAGCAGCCTCACGCGGATGATGGCCTGGTGCCCGGGGGCGCCGACTTCCAGGCCACCCGGCTGCATCACCGCATGCACCATGGTGGAGGTTTCGAACAGGCGCCGAACCACGTCCTGGCGCAGTCGGCCTGTGTGCAAGAGCACCTTGGCCGAGCCCGGTGGCGTGTAGGTCACCAACAGGCTGCCCAGCACGAACGAGGCGATCGACAAGGGCGCGCAGCGCAGAAACAGCTCCTGCCCGGCACGCATGGTTTGCACATCGGCCCAGGAAGGGGCGTGGTTCACGCTGTCCATGAACTGTCGGCAGACACCGCCTTGCTGATCTGCCAACTGACGTACCTGCGCGAGCAGGTCACCCTCCCGGCGCCCGTTTTTCATCAAGGCCTCGATCACGGCATCGGCGAGCGGGTCGCCTTGTTGGGAAAACTGCTGGTAGGCCTCGGGTGTGGGAAGCGGCACGATGTCACCTCGTTGTTGAATGCGGTAGGCTCAGCTTAATGAGCGACCCCGTGGCCTGTCTTGACCGGGCTGACAGGGGGTTTTGACACCGCGATGTGCTTTTGGAGGAGATGAGCATCACCGAGCCGACTGCTGCAGACTTTTATCTGCGTTATCTGCTTGACGCGCTGGCGGGTTTGGGTCTGTCGCCATCGACGGACTTGAACACGCTGGGAGTGGACCCGTCCGCGCTGGCTGATCCGGCCAGTCGTGTGCCGCTGAGCGTGATCGACCTGGTGCTCAACGAGGCGGTGCAGGCCGACGAGGCGCGCCTGGGGCGGGCTGCTTCAGGTGTCTCGTCGGGTGGGGCGTCCGGGCTGCCGCTCGGATTGAGGTTGGGCGCCGCCGTGACGCCCGTGGCCCTGGATGTGCTCGCCTACGCGAGCATGAGCAGCGGCACCTTGGCAGAGGCCATCGCGCTCCTGTGTCAGTTCGAGCCGTACCGGCTGGGTTATGCCCGGTGCGAGCTGCGGCAAGAGGGCGAGGAGGCCGTGGTCGAGTTGCGCACGTCCGGTGCATGGGCCAGCTTGCCACTGCAGATCGAGGCCGCATTGGCTGGCTGGGTCGAGTTCGGGCGCTGGATCACGGGCAACGTCTCGCACCCCACGTGCATCGAGTTTGCGCACCCGGCTCGCGCGCCGGTGGCGGCATACGAGGCGTATTTCCATTGCCCGGTCTACTTCGAACGGGCGCGCAACGCGGTGCATGTGTCCGGGGCGGTGCTGAGCAGGCCGCTGGCGGCATCCAACCCGCATGTGAGCCACCTGATGCGCGAGGAGCTGCAACGCCGTGTGGACCGTTATGCCAAGGGCGACCAGTTCCTGGTGAGGCTGGCTCAGGCCATTGAAGCCAGCCTGGCCGATGGCACGCCCACCTTGGAGCAGATCGCGCAAGCCATGTCGTTGGCTCCTCGCCAGTTGCGTGCGCAGGCCTCGGAGGCCGGTACCACCCTGGTCAATGAGGTGGATGCCGTGCGGCAACGTCTGGCCAGGCAGTACCTCGCGGCGAGCATGCCGCTGGCCGAAATCAGCCAGCGCCTGGGGTACTCGGAGCAAAGCGCCTTCAGCCGGGCGTGCGTGCGCTGGTTTGGCGTCAGCCCGGGCAAATGGCGCCCGGATCAGGCGGCCAGCACCACCACGCTTTGACCCGCCGACACGGCGCCCCCTTCGCGGCACCGCACCTGCAGCACCTCGCCGGCACGTGGTGCCAACACGGGGAACTCCATCTTCATGGATTCCACGATGGCCAGGGTTTGCCCCTCGGTGACCTGCTCGCCTTCGTTGACGAGCACCTTCCACACACTGCCTGGTACCGGGCTGCTGATGGCATTGGCGCCTTCCGGCACCGCGTCCGCATCGGTGGCCGGCGCGTGGTCGGGCTCGCTGAGGCTGCCGTCCTGGCCTGAAGCCCGCCAGCGTTCACGCTCGGCGTCGAAGGCGGCCTGCTGTGCCTGCTTGAAGCTGTCGATGCTGTCGGCCTCCCGCGCCAGAAAGGCCTGGTACTGCTTGAGGCTGAACTGGCCTTCTTCGACCCTGAGTTTGAGGCGGCCAGCCGGAAAGTCGCGCCGCATCTGCGCCAGTTCGGCTTCACTGACAGGGTAGAAGCGAATCTGGTCAAAGAAGCGCAGCAGCCAGGGCTTGCCGGCTTCGAAGTCTGCGGCGCCCGTGTCGGCATCGCGCCAGCGGTTCCACATCTGCACGGTGCGGCCCACGAACTGGTAGCCGCCAGGGCCTTCCATGCCATAGACGCACATGTAGGCGCCGCCAATGCCCACGGCGTTCTCGGGCGTCCAGGTGCGCGCGGGGTTGTATTTGGTGGTGACCAGGCGGTGGCGCGGGTCCAGCGGCGTGGCCACTGGCGCGCCGAGGTAGACGTCACCCAGGCCCATCACGAGGTAGCTGGCGTCGAAGACGACGCGCTTGACGTCCTCGATGCTGCTCAAGCCGTTGATGCGGCGGATGAATTCGATGTTGCTGGGGCACCAGGGGGCGTCCGGGCGCACCGACTGCATGTATTTCTCGATGGCCAGACGTGTGGCGCTGTCGTCCCAGGACAAGGGCAGCCAGACGGTGCGGGTGGGCACGAGCAGGTCGTCGGTGGCGGCCAGGCTGGCTTCGGCCTCGTTCAGTGCGGCCAGCAGTCGGGTTCGGGGCAGCAGGCCGGGCTCGAAGTGGATCTGCAGTGAGCGGATGCCTGGTGTCATGTCGACGATGCCGTCGAGCTGGCCTTGTTTGCGCATGGCTTGCAGGGCCGTCATGACGGCGTGCACACGAAAGCGCAGGGTCAAGTCCAGCTGAAGCGGGCCGTATTCGACCAGGATGTAGCGGTCACCCGCCTGCCGGATGACGCGTGCAGGGCGGCTGTCGCTGGCATCGGTAGCGGGCCGTTCGTCCACGATGGGTGACAGGCGCGTGCCCACCTCATGGGCTGGGACGCCTTGCGGCAAGCTGGGGTAGCCGGTGGGGGCTTCCCTGCTTGCGTGGGGGCCCACCGCGGCGATGAGTGCGTTCTGCGCGGCCTGCATGGCCTGCGCCTGTTCCAGCGTCAGGGCATGGAAGCGCACGGTGTCCCCGGCCTTGAGTTGGCCCAGCTTCCATCGCTCGGCGCCCACCACCACAGCCGGGCACACGAAGCCGCCCAGGCTGGGGCCGTCGGGCCCCAGGATGACGGGCATGTCGCCGGTGAAGTCGATGGCGCCGATCGGGGATGCCACCTCGGCGAACGAGGGCGCCTCCAGCGGTGCGGGGCCCGTGTGCAGCAAGTCGCCTGTGCGCAAGGCACGGCCTGCATGCCCGCCAAATTGCCCCAGTGTGAAGGTGCTGCGGCTGCCCAGGTAGAGCGGTACGTCCAGGGCGCCTTGCACGGCCAGGTAGGTTCGGGCACCGCCTTCGGCCAGCGGCGCCGTGCCCAGTTTCAGCAGGCTGCCGGCCTTCACCGCCAGCGCCCGGTTGAAGGCCTGGTCGGACGGCAGAGGCGTGCCGTTGAGGGTCACCGGCATGGGCGCACCGGCGAGCGCGATTACCATGTCGGCGTGAAAGCGCAGGGTGGGCCCACCCACCGTGCACTCCAGTGCGGCTGCGCCTTCTTCATTGCCGATCAGCCGGTTGGCCAGGCGCAGGTGCAGGTCGTCCATGGGGCCACAAGGTGGCACGCCCACGTCCCAGTAGCCGATGCGGCCCGGCCAGTCTTGCACCGTGGTTTGCACGCCGCCATCCAGCACTTCGATGGCGCGGGGCGCCCACTGGAACGCACCCAGCGTGCTGGTAACCACCTGACCTTGCGCGAAGACTGGCGAGGCGGCCACGGCGCGCAGGTAGCGCAGATTGGTTTCGATGCCGGCCAGACGGGTCTCGGCCAGCGCGGCTTGCAGCTTGCGCACGGCCTGCTCGCGCGTGTCCGCGGTGACGATCAGCTTGGCCAGCATGGGGTCGTAGAAGGGCGGCACATCGGTGCCGCGTTCCACCCAGCCGTCCACTCGCGCGTCGTCAGGGAAGCGCACTTCGGTCAGCACGCCAGCGCTGGGCTGGAAGTGGCGCGCCGGGTCTTCGGCGTACAGGCGCACCTGGATGGAAGCGCCTTTGGGTTGGGGGGCTCGCAGGGCCCACTGGTCGCCGCGCGCCAGCTTCACCATCCACTCGACCAGGTCGATGCCGGTGACCTGCTCGGTTACGCCATGCTCGACCTGCAGGCGGGTGTTGACCTCCAGAAAGTAGAAGGCGCCGGTATCGGCGTCCAGCACGTACTCGACCGTACCTGCCGAACGGTAGGCCACGGCCTGACCCAGGCGCACGGCGGCATCCAGCAAGGCTTGGCGCGTGGCATCCGGCAGGCTGGGTGCGGGCGTCTCTTCGATCACCTTCTGGTTGCGCCTTTGCGCCGAGCAGTCGCGCTCCCCCAGGGCGATGACCTGGCCGCGTCCATCGCCGAACAGCTGCACCTCGATGTGGCGCGCACGTTCGACGAATTTCTCCAGGAACAAGCCGGCATCCTTGAAGTTGGCACGTGCCAGCCGCTCCACGGCTTCGTAGGCGGCATCGAGTTCAGCCTCGTTGCGCACCAGGCGCATGCCGATGCCGCCACCGCCCGCTGTGCTCTTGAGCATCACCGGGTAGCCGATGCGGCTGGCCTGGGCGCGGGCGTCAGTGGCGTCCCGCAACAGCTCACTGCCTGGCAGCAAGGGGACCTGGTGTTGCTGGGCGAGTGTTCGCGCGGTGTGCTTGAGGCCGAAAGCGCGCATCTGATCAGGCGTGGGCCCGATGAAAGCAATGCCCGCGTCTTCGCAAGCCTGTGCAAAGCCGGGGTTCTCCGAGAGAAAGCCGTAGCCCGGGTGAATGGCGCCGGCGCCGGTGGCCTTGGCGGCTGCCAGGATGCGGTCGACATCCAGGTAGCTCTGCGCAGCCGGAGCGGGGCCGATGCACACGCTCGCATCGGCCATGGCCACATGCCGTGCGTCGGCATCGGCCTCCGAATAGACGGCGATCGCGCGCAGGCCCATTTTGCGCAAGGTGCGGATCACGCGACAGGCGATGGCGCCCCGGTTGGCAATGAGGACGGTGTCGAACCTTGGGGTGGGGCAGGTGGCGTCAGTCATGCTTGTTCAATCCCAGACCAGGAATTGCGCGGGGGTGGGGTTGTAGGCATTGCACGGGTTGTTGAGCTGGGGGCAGTTGGACACCAGCATCAGCACGTCCATCTCGGCGCGCAACTCAACGTACTTGCCCGGGCCCGAGACCCCGTCGGCAAAGGTGAGCTGACCGTCTTCGGTGACGGGCACGTTCATGAAGAAGTTGACGTTGGGCACCAGATCCCGCTTGCCCAGACCGATGTCGGCGTGCTGCAAGGCGATGAGGTAGTTGTCGCGGCAGCTGTGCATGAACTTCTTTTGCAGGGCATAGCGCACGGTGTTGCTCTCGGCCGCACAGGCGCCGCCCAGGGTGTCGTGCCGGCCGCAGGTGTCGGCCACGATGGTGAGCATGGGCTGGCCCTCGCTGGACATCAGCACCGAGCCCGTGGTGAGGTAGATGCCACCTTGCGCCAGCATGGTGTCGGTGGCGCTGTAGTGCTCGGCGGCATCGTTGGCGTTGTAGAAGATCACGTCCACGGCCTGGTTGCCCTCCAGGTCCACGATGCGCAGGGTCTGCCCCTTGGCGATGTGCAACAGGTAGGGCTCCCCCGAGGGCAGCACGTGGTTGATCACGGCCTGCGACGGGTCGAGCGGGCTTTCTTGCAGGCGCACAGCTGTGGCCTGCGGGGCCTTCATGGATTCGGACACGTTGTTCATGGCGGGTACTCCGGTTCAGAGGTAGTACATGTCGGCGTTGTGCAGCGCACGTGCGCACTCGGGTCGGAAGGCGCGGTTGAAGTCATCTGGCGTGGCCGGGCCGGACTTCCACGCGGCCAGACCCACCTTGCCGGGTGCGTACTCGGCTCCCGGATCCAGCGGGTGGGGGGCCGTCGAGAAGGCGATCAGCGTGTCCATGTCAAAGCGCAACTCGACCATGGCGCCAGCCTGGGCGTGGTCCGCTGCGAACCGGAAGCGCCCGTCCGCATCGACCGAGACCTTGCTGAAGAAGTTGACGGGTGCAATCAGATCGCGCCGGCTCAGGCCGTATTTGCCGATCTCGATGAGCAGGCCGTCCTTGCCGCTGCGGTACATGGCATTGCGATGCGTCTGAAAGCGGCGTTCGCCGTATCTGGCATGCATGCGCTCGGCATCCAGCAGGGCACCCATGGGGTCGTGCCAACCCAGGCTGTCTGCGGTGATGCTGGCCAGGGCGCGGCCCATGTCGCTCATCAGCACATGGCCACGCGTGTAGTGCGCCGTGTGCTGCGCCTTGAGCGAGTCCGGCATGTTGTAGCGCTCAAGCTTTTCTCGCGCGTGGTAGAGCACCATGCTGAGGTTGGCGCCGGCGTCCAGTGCGACCATGCGCAAGCGGCTGCCGCGCGGCATCACGTACGACCAGTGGCCTCCGCCGGGCACGATCTCGGACCACATCACGCGCTCGGCCGGCAGGTCGGGTGCGAACCGCTGCCAATGCGGTGGGGCGTCCACAGGCTGATGGATGGGCGGGTTGCCGGCAGAGGGCGAGCTGTCGTCGGATACCAGGATGCCTGGTGAGCCATGATCGCGGCGACCGCAACCATGGCTCCCGGCACTGGCGTCAACCAGTTCATCGCTGGATGACGGACTACGCTGTTCGTCGGCTTGCATGAGGCACCCTCCAAGGCAGATTAAAAGCACGTGAGAGGACACTTCATGCGCTGAAGCGAACCTCCCGGGCTTTTGTCCCGCCGTGGAGCCAGTGTCGGTATGCAGCCGACTCGGGCCGGCAGCTCTCGGACCAGTCACCCCGCTTTGCGGAGCCGGAACCCTAGCCACCTTTTCGAAGCAACGACCTGAGCCGTTCCTCTCTGTGCCACTAGGTAAGCAAACGGGATGCCAGCTCAGAATGGCCTTGGGCGGCGCTTGAGCACGACTGACTGCCTGATCGTGGTGCATGGGCCGGGCTCGAATGGGGCTGCGGTGTTTCCCTGATCCCGGCCATGGTGCATTCCCCCGGCTTGAGGGGGCACATTGGTCTCGATCCACCGCATTTGTGCGGCGCACACGAGGGCGTTTCCGGTGTTGCCGCACAGGCTGGCTGGCGATACTGACAGCGTCGCCCGTGGATGTTGTTCAGTCTTTGTCGGGTGGCCCACCACATGTCTGCCGATCACATCCCGATGGGCACTTCGGTGTCCGTGGGCCTGGCCGCTCTGGTCACCTTGATGGTCGGCCACCTGGTCGATGGCGTGGTCAGCCGTGGCGCCTGGATCTGGCTGGCCGGCCTGGTGACCTTGTCGGCCGCCCACGTTTACCGGAGCCTGCGTTATTTCAGGTCGCGCGACCGCCGCAACCCCAACTGGCTGAGGCAGGTCAAGGGGTCCATTCTGTTGCTCAGTGCCTGGTGGGGCGCCTTGCCATGGGCCATGCCAGTTCAGGCGCATGTGGATCTTCAGGCCGCGCTGGTGGGGGCGATCATTGGGCTGGCCGCTTGTGGCGCCTTCATGCTCACCGTGGACCGCAACAGTGCCCGTTGCTGGTTTGTGCCGATGCTGGTGTCGGTGTCCGTGTACTGCGCCGTGCAGGGCTCGGTGCTGGGCCTGTTTGGCCTCATCACGGTGACAGGCTTCAACGTGGTGCTGTGGCTGGAGACAGGCCGTGCGCACCGCCGCATTGATGAGCTCTTGTTCCTGCGATTCAGCAATGACAGGCTTACCTCCTCACAAGCGGCCGCCTTGCGAGAAGCCGAGGAACTCAGCCTGGCCAAGGGGCAGTTTCTCGCGACGATGAGCCATGAGATGCGCACGCCCTTGCATGGCATCCTGGGGCTGTCGCGCCTGATCCGAGCCGAGCTGCGCAGCCAGGAGGCGCATGAGCGCATGAATTTGCTGGAGGCGTCCGGCCAGCATCTGCTGGGCGTCATCAATGATGTGCTGGACTATTCGCGTTTGCAGGCGGGGCGCATGGAGCTGTCCCCGTCGGTGGTCTGCCTGCCTGATCTGGTTCGCGAGGTGACTTCGCTCGCCGCTGTGAATGGACTGGACAAGGGGCTCGATGTGTCGATGGCCTGCGCCTTGGCCGAGGACTATTACGTAGAGTTGGATGGCGGTCGCCTCAAACAAGTCCTCTACAACCTGCTGGGCAATGCCGTGAAGTTCACCGAGCACGGCCAGGTGACCATGCGTGTCGCAGAGTTCGTCGACCCGGCTTCCGGCCAGTTGCAGCTGAAACTCGAGGTCGAGGACACGGGCATCGGCATTCCACCTCATGAAGTCAGCCGCGTGTTCGAGGCTTTCCACCAGGTGGATGGCCGCTACGAGCGCAGGACGGCAGGCAGCGGCCTGGGCCTGAGCATTGCGCGGGAGCTGTGCCTGGTCATGGGTGGCGACCTCACTTGCGACAGCAAAGTGGGCAAAGGGTCTGTTTTCAGGTGTGTGCTGCCGCTCAAGCGTGTGCCCGCCCCTGCAGTGGTTCCAGCCCCGGCTCCCAACCCAGGCGCGGAGGCGCAGCAGGCGCCATGCCTCACCGTGCTGCTCGTGGAGGACAACCCCGTGAATGCCATCGTGGCTCGCACGGAGCTGGAGCAGATGGGCTTGCAGGTGGCGCACGCCGAGAACGGGCAGCTGGCGCTGGACTGGCTCGCAGAGCATGAGGCCGATCTGGTCCTCATGGACTGCCACATGCCAGAGATGAACGGCTTTGATGCCACCCGCCACATCCGGGCCATCGAGTCTCAACGTGGTGATGTGCCGGTGCCCATCGTGGCACTCACGGCCAGCACGCAACAGGAAGTCCAGCAGGCCTGCATGCAGGCCGGCATGGACGATTGCCTGTCCAAGCCTTTCTTGCGCGGCGACCTGTTGCGCATCGTCAAGCGGTACGTGAGCGATCGGGGGCGCCGCAGCCGTCGAAGCGTCTCACGCCGGCGGCTGTTGGTGGCAAGCTGAGGCGATGTTCAACGTGCCAGTGGGCGCGTGCGCGTCATCATCCAGGCCAGGGCATCGCCTTCCAGCAAGGGCGCCAGGCGGCGGTGCACCTCGGCATGGTAGGCATTGAGCCAGGCCAGTTCATCATCGCGCATCAGGCTCAGGTCAATGCAGCGGGTGTCGATCGGGCACAGCGTGAGCGTCTCGAACGCCAGGTACTCGCCATGCTCTGGCGTGCCGACCGGGGCATCGGGTACATCAGGCACAACGGGCACGTTGAGCACCAGGTTTTCGATGCGGATGCCCCATTGCCGAGGCCGATACAGCGCGGGCTCGATGGACGTGATCATGCCGGGCTGCATGGCCATGTTCGGGTCGGGCAGCGCCTTGGAGATGGACTGCGGCCCTTCGTGCACATTGAGGAAATAGCCCACGCCGTGGCCGGTGCCATGTCCGAAGTCCATGCCATGCTCCCACAAGGGCGCGCGCGCCACCGCGTCCAGCATGGGGCCCAGCGTGCCCCGCGGGAAGCGCATGCGTGACAGGCCCATGGTGCCTTTGAGCACCAGCGTGTAGTCGCGCTTTTGGGCCGCGCTCGGTGTGCCGATGGCCCAGGTGCGTGTGATGTCGGTCGTGCCACCCAGGTACTGCGCGCCGGAGTCGATCAGCAGCAGGCCCTCGGCGCACAAGCCCTGTGGTGTGCTGATCAGCGCGTGCGATTCGGGCGTGGCGCGGTAATGAGGCTGGGCGCCGTTGCCGTTGAAGCCGGCAATCGTGGGGAAGCTCAAGGACACGTAACCGGGCTCCCTAGCCCGTTCAGCGCTCAGGCGCTCGTCAATGGTCAGCTCGCTGATGTGTTCTTGGCCCAGCGCCTGTTCCAGCCAGGCGTAGAAGCGGCACATGGCCGCGCCATCACGCGCCATGGCCTCGCGTATGAAGGCGGCTTCCGCATCCGTTTTGCGGGACTTGGCCAAGGTGCTGGGGTTGATGGCCTCGACCACCTTGACCCCGTCTGGCACGGCTTCGCGGAGGCCCCAGGTGATGCGTTTCGGGTCGATCAGCAGGCACGAGCCTGATGGCAAGGCGCGCATGGCGGCGAGCGCCTGGGCATAGGCCCGGACATGAATGCCATCTGCCAACAGCCTGGCCTGCAGGCCGGCATCCACCTTGCCCTCGGCGACGAACAACTCGACCTTGTCGAGGCTGACCAGGGCATGCCCGAGGAACACGGGGTTGTAGTCCACGTCCGAGCCGCGCAGGTTCAGGAGCCAGGCCAGATCGTCCAGCGTGGCGACCCAGTGGTGCGTGGCCCCTTTGTCCTTCATGGCCTGGCGCAAGGCCGCGAGCTTGTCCTGACGCGGTGTTGCGGCATACGGCTGCGCGTGTTCGTACACGGCAGCGGCAGGCAGGCCGGGGCGATCGGGCCAGATGCCGTCCAGCACGTCCTCTTGCGTGTACAGCTGCCATGCGTGCGCCTTGAGTG
>JACPOH010000297.1 GCA_016185075.1 Aquabacterium sp.
GGCCCGTATCCCCATCGAAGGTCAGAAGACCCGCGACATCACCGGCGGTCTGCCACGTGTGGCCGAACTGTTCGAAGCCCGTAGTCCCAAGGACAAGGGCACGCTGGCCGAGATCACAGGTACCGTGTCCTTCGGCAAGGAAACCAAGGGCAAGGTTCGTCTGCAGATCACCGACCCCGAAGGCAAGGTCTGGGAAGACCTGGTTCCGAAGGAAAAGAACATCCTGGTGCACGAAGGCCAGGTGGTCAACAAGGGCGAATCCATCGTCGACGGCCCGGCCGATCCGCAGGACATCCTGCGTCTGCTGGGTATCGAAGAACTGGCTCGTTACATCGTCGACGAAGTGCAGGACGTCTACCGTCTGCAGGGCGTGAAGATCAACGACAAGCACATCCAGGTGATCGTTCGCCAGATGCTGCGCCGCGTGCAGATCGTCAACCCGGGCGACTCCAGCTACATCGCTGGTGAGCAGGTGGAACGTTCCGAACTGCTCGACACCAACGACCGCCTGCGCGCCGAAGGCAAGATGATCGCCACGCACAGCGATGTGCTGCTGGGTATCACCAAGGCTTCGCTGTCGACCGACTCCTTCATCTCGGCCGCTTCCTTCCAGGAAACGACCCGCGTGCTCACCGAGGCTGCCATCATGGGCAAGCGCGACGAGCTGCGTGGCCTGAAGGAAAACGTCATCGTGGGTCGCCTGATCCCCGCTGGTACCGGCATGGCCTTCCACCAGGCTCGCAAGGCCAAGGAAGAGATGGACGACAGCGAACGCCGCGCCATCGCCATGCAGGAAGCCCAGGAGCGTGCCGCGCTCGAACTGGCTGCCCTGGATGGTGACGATGCGGATGCCGCCCCCGCCGAAGGTGGTGCCGCTGCCGAGTAATCGCCAGCCGTAGCCGCTTTCTACTCAAGCGCAAAGCGCCAGGCCCGCAAGGGTGCTGGCGCTTTTTCTTTGCCTGTCGCCATCCGTGAAGTGCATCACGCTCGGGCGGGCGCAGGGCGCGGCGTCGTCACAAGCAGCCGGAAACAGCCTGTTTTTCTGCCCATGACGGGGGCGGGGTCTCTCCTATCTTTCGACGCATTCCAATCAACACAGGTGCGTCCCATGAACGATTTTGCCCACCACTTCGAGGTCTGTATCGCCAGCACAGAGGCGGAACTGGCCCAGGCCTGCAACGTGCGCAAGGTGGCCTATGGCCACCACCTTGGCACCGATGCGGTGAGCGGCTTCTCATCGGTGGAGGCACTGGACCGCGCACCCGGTACGGTGGTGCTGCTGTGTCGGGACAAGCTGACCGGTGAGGCGGTTGGCACAGCCCGCATCAATGTGGGCGACGAGGCCCAGGCCCTGCTCATCGAACGCCATGTGATCCTGCCGCGCTCCGTGGCCTCGCGCAGACGCGCCGAGGTGACCCGTCTGGCGGTGCTGCCTGGTGCTTCCGGCCTGGTCAAGCTGTGCCTGATGAAGGCGGTGTACCACTGTTGCCTGGCCAAGGGCATCGACTGGCTGGTCATCGCCGCGCGCAATGATGCGCTGGGCCGTGCTTACCGCAGCCTGGGCTTCCAGGATTTCCTGGCGCCAGGGCAGATGATGCCCCTGGCTTATGCCGGCAACCTGCCGCACTACATCTTCACGATGGACGTGCAGGGCGCCGAACCTGCCTGGCGCCAGTCAGGCCACCGTTTGCTGGGCTTCATGATGGACCTGTCGCAGCAGGATCTGCCCGATTTCGGTCTCACGCCCCAGCCTGCTGTGGCGTCCCGTTCGCAGGCTTGGGTGGCGTGACGGCGGGGCCGCTCCAGCGCGCGATGGCCTCGGCCAGTTCCTCCAGCGTGCACGGCTTGGACACGAAGTCGTCCATACCGGCGTCCAGGCAGTCCTGACGTTCGGAGTCACTGGCCGTGGCGGTCAAAGCCAGAATCGGGACCCGTGGCAGACCCAGCGCACGCTCCTGCTCGCGGATCATGCGCGAGGCCTGGTAGCCACTCATCACCGGCATCTGGCAGTCCATGAGGATGACATCGGGGCGAGGCGAGCCGGACAGCGCCTCATGCAAGGCCTCGGCGCCATCCTTGACCCGCACGGCCTGCATCCCCAGGATCTCCAGAAAGTTCATGGCCACCAGCGCATTGACATCGTTGTCTTCGGCCAGCAGGGCCTTGCACGGGGCCGGCCTGCTGGGCTGCGCGGCCGCGGACGTCGCTGCAAACCCACCGGATACCGTGGCCGTTGGGAGCCTGGCGGTGAAGGTCAAGGTGCTGCCTTCCCCGGACATACTTTGCGCGACCACATCACCACCCATGGCACGGGCGATGTCGCGCGCGATGGTCAGGCCTAGGCCGGCGCCTTCTGCGGTGCCACCGCTTGCGGCGGATTGCTGGAAGGCCTCGAAGATCCGCCCCAGGTCGGCTGTGGGGATGCCCGGGCCCGTGTCGCGCACCTCTGCTCGCACCGTGCCCGTGCTGTCGTCTCGGCTGATGCACAGGGTCACACCGCCTTGCACCGTGAACTTGACGGCGTTGCCCAGCAGGTTGTGCAGCACCTGCCGGAAGCGACCAGGGTCCACCATCACCCAGCAAGGCTTGGGCAAGTTCTCTTGCAGCTGAAAGCCGAGCCCCTTTTCTTCGCATCGCACCGCGTAGACACCGGCCATCTGCTCGATGATGGCGGCCAGATCGCTGGGCTCGCTGCGGATCAGGAACTGCCCTGATTCGATGCGCGAGATATCCAGCAGGTCGTTGATGAGGTTGAGCAGGTGGGCGCCCGAGGTCTCGATCAAGCCGACGCGGCGGCGCAATGCGGGCTCGGGCAAGGCGTCGCGCAGGAGCCTGGCCACACCGAGGATGCCGTGCAGCGGGGTGCGCAGTTCATGGCTGATGTTGGCCAGAAACTGCGTGCGAACGGCGCTCTGGCGCATGGCCGCCTTCAGCGCTTCGGCCTTGTCCTGGGCCAGCACTTCGGCTTGAAGCCGCAACTGGATGCCCTCCTGGATCCGCTTTTCGGTGCGTGCAGCCGTGGCCATCTGCAGCCCCAGCAACATCAGAAGACCGATGCCGCCCAGTTCGCCGTAGAGCTCGCCCCTCATGAACAGCCCCATTGCCGTCGGCGCCAGAATCGGCACCGCGTAGCCCATGGTGAAGCGGGCGCTGACCTGCAGCCCGAAGGTCGCCACGCACGAGATGCACGCCAGCACCGCCGCAAAAAAGGAGGCGGTGGGCCATGGGGCGGTGTAGATCACGTAGAAACCAGCGACTCCCCAGGTGGCGCCGTCGGCGACCAAGGCCATGAGCGTGGCGGTGGCCCAGGCGGGCGGGTGGGTGGCGCGGCGCGCGTACAACCAGCCCTGAATGAAGCGAAAGCCCGAAACGGCCAGCTTCAGTGCCAGCCAGGCATCGACCAGCTTCGAGGGGGCGGCATCACCCCGCAGGCCCACGGCCAGGACCACGGCAAACGCCGTGGCCACGACCATGCCAAGCCGAGCATGGGTCCAGACCATGTCCAGCTGTTCATTGCCGATCTTGTGCCGATACCAGTCCGGGCGTGGTGGTGGGGGCATTGCCGTTGCCGCAAGGAGCGCAACTTCCGCCTTGTCGTCCCTAGTTAGTCATCACTGCACTTTGCGCCAAAAATGACGCCAGGTCCAGCGCAGCGGCTGTCGCGCTTTGGCGTCAACAGCCGCTGTCGACGCACCGCCGTCCTGCCGGCTCGGTCCCGCGGGCAGAGCGCCGGGTCGGCTTCAGGGCTTGGCCGGCAGGTAGAACTCGCTGGCCAGCAGCTTGCTGCCTTGGCGCGTCCCGCCATCCAGGGCCGGCAGGCGGACCGGCACGATGGCGCCTGCCGCCAGGATGCCGGTGCTGCCCAGTGCCTCATAAGCAGCCTGGATCTGCTTGTCGTTGGCGCCGCTGAGGCTCAGGTCCAGATCGGGGTTGCGCACGGGCCCGATCACGTTCAGCTTGGTCGCCGCCAGTGACGGGCAGGGCGTCGTGATGCACACGATGCCTGTGCTCCTGACACCATAGAAGCTGCCCAGGGGCTTGTTGCGCAGCCCCTGGCCTTGCCAGGCCTCGGAGATGGTCAGCTGGTCGGCGGTGTAGAGACCGGCCGGTGCGGGCTCCAGCAGGCCGCGGACCAAGGCATGCCCTTGCGCGAATTCGGCGTCAAACGCGGCGCGCTGATCGCCGCTCCAGCCCAGCGCATTGGTGTTCAGTTGCACGGCGTGACACTCTTTCTGCATGCTGCCATCCGCGCAGCGCGTCAGCGCCTGGTTGACTGCTTTCACGAAGTAGCCGCCGCACAGGGGGTAGGCGCACTTGCGTGTGTCTACTCGCGTGACGATCAGGTAGCCATCGCGTGTCTGCAGCGAGGGTGCGGTCGCATCTTGTGCGCGGGCGAGCAGGGGGCTGCCTAGCAGCGTCAGTGCGCTGCATGCACCGAGGGTCAGTCTTTTGAGCATGATGTGGGCCTCCATGGCGTGGGTTGTGCCGCGCAATATAGGCGCCTGCCAGGGCGATGACATCAGGGTCTGGCCGCCAACAGTGGCAAGAGGTATTGCAGCTTGTAAACGCCATGCCGCAGTGGGCGGCAAGCCGCGTCAGGGCCGGCCGGCGCCTTCTGGGCTGGGCAAGCCAGGATGCGGCCAACCCAGCAGCTCTGCCAGGCGCGTCACCACCCACACGGCCTCGGCCTCTTGCACCGCGCCATCGGGCGACAGCAGCCCCTTGAGGCAACGCCCGAGCACCTCCTGCTCGTCCACACCGATCTCGACGTGGATGCTGCGGCAGTGTTCGGTCAGGTGTTGCGCCAGGTCCTCGCACACCTCGTAGCGGTCGCGCAGCTCACGCAGCGGAATCGTCAAGCGCCTGCGCGCATCGCTGTACAGCGCGGTGAACGACGGCGGGATCTCGATTTGGTATTCATCCGACATCCAGGCTTTGTACCTCAAGCGGCTCCGCGGCGTTGGACAATCTCGCCCATGCCTGCCACATCCCAGCCGGCGCAGCCGCCATGCAGCGGCTGGCGCTTTCGTCCTCGCCTGACTTTGCAGACCCTGACCCGGGGTGATGGCCTGCTGGGCATGCAGGCGCACGGACGCTTCGGTCCCAGGGGCGCCCAGGTTACCCTGGCGCGGGTGGACTGGACGTACACCGGTCCGCAAGGCGCCTGGTGGGCCATGCCGGCACCCACCAGCGTGCTCTACGTTCGCGCGGGCCTGAGCACCCAGGTGCTCGACTCGCAGGGAGGCCTGCACGCGCTCGAGCGCGACGTCCATGCTGAAGCAGACGCGCTGGACGACCTGCTGGAAAGTGGTCTGCGCCCCTTGCCTGAAGAGGCCTTGCAGTGGCGCGCCCCCCAACTGGCCCAGGCAGCGGGGCAGGCCCACGAACCTTTGTGGTCCCTGCATCAGGAAGACTGCTTCGCCGATTACTGGGTCGAGCAATTGCCCCGCCTGAGGGCGCGCGGCTGGGCCATCGTCGTGCGCCCCGGCTTTGCGCACCAGAGCACGCCGGTGTCGGCCTGGCGCCTGATCATCAGCCCCGAAACCGGCGAGACCGTTGCTCGGGAGCTGGTCGGCACCATCGCGCCGCCACCGGCCAAGGTTCAGGCGCTGAGCGCCCCCCGTCGCGAGGGCTCCTGGCTGGTCACCCTGGGCGTCGAGGTGGACGGCCAGCAGCTCGATCTCGCCCCCTTGATTGCCGACCTCATCAAGCGCGACAAGCGCTGGCTCAACGCCAGCGACATCGCCGACATCGATGACCAGGCCATCATCATCCTCAAGGCCCCGGGCGGCAAGCGCATCGAAGCCCCGGCCGCGCCGCTCAAGGCCATCGTGGGCGCCATGGTCGACCTGCTGACCGACCCGCGTCGCCGCGAAGGCCCGCTCAAGCTGCACGACTGGGACGCCATGCGCCTGGAGAAACTGCGCGAGCAACTGGCCGACAGCCAGGCCGCGCGGGCGGGCAGCCATGGCCGCTGGCAACTGCAGGGCGATGCCGGCTTGCGAGACTTGACCCAGCGCCTGCGTGCGGCGGGCAGCCCCCAGCCCGTGCCTGACCCGTCCGGCCTGGGTGTGCAGCTTCGCCCCTATCAGCAGCAGGGTGTGGCCTGGCTGCAGTACCTGCGCGAACAGCAACTCGCCGGCATCCTGGCTGACGACATGGGGCTGGGCAAGACTGCCCAGGCCCTGGCCCACCTGCTGATCGAGCAGCAAGCTGGCCGCCTGGATCGCCCTGCCTTGATCGTGATGCCGACCACGCTGGTCTTCAATTGGCTGGCCGAGGCACGGCGACTCACCCCCACCCTGCGTGCCCTGGTGCTCCAGGGGCCTGATCGCGCCGAACGTTTCCAGCACATCGCAGACCACGACCTCGTGCTCACCACCTACCCCCTGCTGTGGCGCGACATCGAGCAACTGGCCGCTCAGCCTTTCCACACCGTCATCCTGGACGAAGCCCAGACCGTCAAGAACGCCACAAGCAAGAGCGCCTCAGCCGTGCGTCGCCTGCAGTCTGCCCATCGACTCTGCCTGACCGGAACCCCGTTGGAAAACCACCTGGGCGAGCTGTGGGCCCAGTTCGACTTCCTGATGCCCGGCTTTCTGGGCGACATGCGCAGCTTCCAGCGCCAGTGGCGCGACCCCATCGAGCAAAACGGAGAGACGGTGCGGGCACAGTTGCTCGCTCAACGCGTCAGGCCTTTCATCCTGCGCCGACGCAAGACGGACGTGCTCGATGAACTGCCGCCCAAGACCGAGGTCATCCAGTCGCTCACGCTGGAAGGGCATCAGAAAGCCCTGTACGAGAGCGTGCGGGTGGCCGCCGATGACATGGTGCGCCGCGCCCTGGCCAAACAGGGGTTCGAGGGTTCGCAGATTGCCGTGCTGGATGCCCTGCTGAAACTTCGCCAGGTGTGCTGCGATCCGTGGTTGGTCAAAGGCCGCAAGATGCCTCAAACCATGGAGCGCGCCAAGCTGGCCTGGCTGGTGGACACCTTGCCCGCCCTGGTCGAAGACGGGCGGCGCGTGCTGGTGTTCTCCCAGTTCGCCGAAATGCTGGGCCTGATCGCCGACGAGTTGGTCGCGCTCCAGTTGCCTTTTGCGATGCTGACGGGCCAGACACCGCCCGCGCAGCGGGCCGAAGTGGTGCAGAGCTTCCAGCGCCATGACATGCCCTTGATGCTGGTGAGCCTCAAGGCTGGCGGCGTCGGGCTCAACCTCACGGCGGCGGACACGGTCATCCATGTGGACCCCTGGTGGAACCCCGCCGTCGAACAGCAGGCCACCGACCGCGCGCACCGCATTGGCCAGGATCAGGTTGTCACGGTCTACAAGCTGGTGGTCGCCGGCAGCATCGAGGAGCGCATCCTGGCTTTGCAGGCGCGCAAGGCTGCCCTGGCCGACGGGGTGCTGGGGCAAGACGCCCAGGGGGCCGTGAAGTTCAACGAGGCCGACCTTGTGGCGCTCTTGGCCCCATTGGGTTGACGTTTAACAACGCCCAAGCAGGAAGTCCGAAAAATTGCAATCTGTTACCTAGGGTTTTTACCCACTACCGGGTGTTTTCCCTTAGACTGGGTTCCATCGAACTCAAGGAGTCCCATCATGGCTCAGACAGGTATCAAGCTGCACCAAGTCTCTTCCCAGAGCCCGGCTGATCTGGCTCACAAGCAACTCGAGGTGGAAAAGGTTGGCGTCATCATCGGTTTCCTGGCCGGTTTGCCGCTGGCTGTGGGCACGGTTCAAGATGCGCTGAACGCACACAGTGCCCCTGAATGGCTGGTTGGTCTGGCCATGGTCATGACCGTGGCGGCCACGACCTCGGTTGGTTTGCGCCTGGGCTCGGCCATCGCTGGCCTGCTGGGCAAGCGTCACTGACGCATCCTGCTTGCATTTCGCGCGCCTTGGCGCGCACTCCAGAGCGAAACGGCTCGGCCCTGATCAGGCTGGGCCGTTTTGCTTTGGATCGCAGCCAACAAAAAGCCGCCCGAAGGCGGCTTCTCGATGCCTCAGGCTGAATAATCAGCCTTGGCGGCGGCGCTTGACCAGTGCCAGACCTACCAGGCCCAGGCCCATCAGCGCGTAAGTGGTGGGCTCGGGCACGGGTGCCGCCACGGCGTTGATGCCGGCCAGGCGGAAGGAGGTCAGGTTACCCGTCGCCTGGATGGTGAAGGTGTTGCTCACGACATTGCCCATGTCGAAGGTCTTCAGGATCAGGCCGTTGTCGTTGTTGGTGCTCAGCAGCTTCGAGCCACCAGCCCAACTGACCGTGGCATGGTCGAACTTGTTGAACAGGTAGTCGTTTTCCCACATCGAGAAACGCAGGCTGCCCAGCTTGACGGCCTTGTTGAAGGACAGCACCAGCTTCTCGCCAGGGTTGGCAAACAGGCTGCTGTTGACTTCGCCAGGTTCCAGGAAACCGCTGGTGGCGCCAATGCCATCCCAACGCTTGTCCACGTCGATCTGCTGGCCGGAGCCGTTGTAGGCGCGGATGGTCACGCCCAGATCACCCGCCACGAAGGTGGGGGCCCGGCTCACTTCGTCAAAAAACGGGCCTTCGAAATAGAACTGGAACGTGCTGTTGGGAACAGTCGCGTGGGCCGACAGCGGTGCCACGATGGCCAGGGCCAGCAACAGCTTTTTCTTGATCAGAGACATGCGTTCTCCTGTGCATGAAGCGGGGCGGCGCCTGACTCGGTACGGTAGCGCCTGTAGAGGGTTTCCACTTTAACCAGATGTGGTTATGTTCCGCATCCCCATTGTCACGGGGGTGGGGGGATGCAAAAGGGGTAAATCGCGAACTTTGTCACGCCTGAACGGGGGTGCTTGCGTCCTCCCAGGGTGCGGAGATACAATGGAAAGCTTTTCGGCTTTCGCCAGGCTTTGTCGTCTTCGCAACAAATGCGGGGCAACGAGCGGGTGCGGGCCGATCTGTGCTTGCCAAAAGGCCTGTGTGGCGTTCGTTCAAACGCCGCCAAGTGCTTGACAGGCAAGTATTTTTTCAACGGGAACCAACGGGATTTTCCAAAATGCCAACGATCAATCAGCTCGTGCGCCAAGGCCGTCAGGTCGAGGTCACGAAATCCAAGTCGCCTGCGATGCAGAACTGCCCGCAGCGCCGTGGCGTGTGCACCCGCGTGTACACCACCACGCCTAAGAAGCCTAACTCCGCTCTGCGTAAGGTCGCCAAGGTGCGCCTGACCAACGGTTTCGAGGTGATCTCCTACATCGGCGGTGAAGGCCACAACCTGCAGGAACACAGCGTCGTGCTGGTTCGCGGCGGTCGTGTGAAGGACTTGCCTGGTGTGCGTTACCACATCGTGCGTGGCTCTCTTGACCTGCAAGGCGTCAAGGACCGCAAGCAAGCTCGCTCCAAGTACGGTGCGAAGCGTCCCAAGAAGGCCTGATCGTCTTTTTGAACAAGTTGTCGGTCGTCTTCATCAGCGCGTCACCAAAGTTGTGCAAGCTGTTGTCGAGAAGGCCGAGGTGGCGGTTGTGTCCGGGTTGTCCGGCATGAACCGAGTAAGTGGAGTGTTCAGCCTCATTTTTTGATGGCGCTCCAGATGCAGGCAAAGACGGTGGCGAAAGCCATGGCCCGCATCAACTGAAGCATTGAAAGGAAACGAAATGCCTCGTCGTCGCGAAGTACCCAAGCGTGAAATCCTGCCCGATCCGAAGTTCGGTTCGGTTGACCTGTCCAAGTTCATGAACGTGATCATGGAAAAGAATCGTCGCGCAAGCGCTCCGAGAAGTCGATGGCCCAACGCTTGGCCAACGAACTGCTCGAAGCCGCTGAAGGCCGCGGCGGCGCGATGAAGAAGCGTGACGAAGTCCACCGTATGGCTGAAGCCAACAAGGCTTTCTCGCACTTCCGCTTCTAATCCACCACCTGCGGCTTCGGCCGCAAAAAAGCGCCCGGCCCGTGATTCTGTGTTCGACAGACACGGCCGGCGCTTTGTCAAATCTGGAGTGACACCATGTCCCGCAAGACCCCGATTGAGCGTTACCGCAACATTGGTATCTCGGCTCACATCGACGCCGGCAAGACCACCACGACCGAACGCATCCTGTACTACACCGGTGTGAACCACAAGATCGGTGAAGTGCACGAAGGCGCTGCCACCATGGACTGGATGGAGCAGGAACAAGAGCGCGGCATCACGATTACCTCGGCTGCCACGACCTGCTTCTGGAAGGGCCTGGACCTGTCCTACCCCGAGCACCGCTTCAACATCATCGACACCCCGGGCCACGTGGACTTCACCATCGAGGTGGAGCGTTCCATGCGCGTGCTGGACGGTGCTTGCATGGTGTACTGCGCTGTGGGTGGCGTGCAGCCCCAGTCCGAAACCGTGTGGCGTCAGGCTAACAAGTACAAGGTGCCTCGCCTGGCCTTCGTCAACAAGATGGACCGTACCGGCGCCAACTTCTTCAAGGTCGACGACCAGATGAAGTTGCGCCTGAAGGCCAACCCCGTGCCCGTGGTGATCCCCATCGGTGCCGAAGACAACTTCGTGGGCGTCATCGACCTGCTGAAGATGAAGGCCATCATTTGGGACGAAGCTTCCCAAGGCATGAAGTTCACCTACGAAGACATGCCTGCCAACCTGGTGGAAGACGCCAAGAAGTGGCGCGAGAACATGATCGAAGCCGCGGCTGAAGCTTCGGAAGAGCTGATGAACAAGTACCTGGAAACGGGTGACCTGTCTGAAGAAGAGATCAAGCTGGCCCTGCGCACCCGTACCATCGCCTGCGAAATCCAGCCGATGCTGTGCGGCACCGCCTTCAAGAACAAGGGCGTGCAGCGCATGCTGGATGCCGTGATCGACTACCTGCCTTCGCCCGTGGACATTCCTCCTGTGGCCGGCACGGACGAAAACGAGCAGCCCACGACCCGCAAGGCCGACGACAACGAGAAGTTCGCTGCCCTGGCCTTCAAGCTGATGACCGACCCCTACGTTGGCCAGCTGACCTTCGTGCGCGTGTACTCCGGCGTGCTGAAGTCGGGCGACTCCGTCTACAACCCGATCAAGGGCAAGAAGGAACGTATCGGTCGTATTCTGCAGATGCACGCCAACCAGCGTGAAGAAATCTCGGAAATTCTGGCCGGTGACATCGCGGCGTGCGTGGGCCTGAAGGAAGTGACCACGGGTGAGACCCTGTGTGATCCGGACGCCATCGTGACGCTGGAAAAGATGGTCTTCCCTGAGCCCGTGATCTCGCAGGCCGTGGAACCCAAGACCAAGGCCGACCAGGAAAAGATGGGTATCGCCCTGAGCCGTCTGGCCAAGGAAGACCCCTCCTTCCGTCTGCGCACCGACGAAGAGTCCGGTCAGACCATCATTTCCGGCATGGGTGAACTCCACCTGGAAATCATCGTCGACCGCATGAAGCGCGAATTCGGTGTGGAAGCCAACGTGGGCAAGCCTCAAGTGGCCTACCGCGAAACCATCCGCAAGACCGTCACCGAAGTCGAAGGCAAGTTCGTGCGTCAGTCGGGTGGTAAGGGCCAGTACGGTCACGTCGTGCTGACCGTCGAGCCGATGGAGCCGGGTGGCAAGGGCTTCGAGTTCGTCGACGAAATCAAGGGCGGTGTGGTTCCCCGTGAATACATCCCCGCGGTTGAAAAGGGCATCATCGACACGCTGCCGACCGGCGTGCTGGCTGGCTACCCCGTCGTGGACGTCCGTGTGCGTCTGACCTTCGGTTCGTACCACGATGTGGACTCGAACGAAAACGCGTTCAAGATGGCCGCCTCGATGGGCTTCAAGGAAGCCTGCCGCCGCGCTCAACCCGTGATCCTCGAGCCGATGATGGCCGTGGAAGTGGAAACGCCCGAAGACTACGCCGGTACCGTGATGGGTGACCTGTCGTCTCGTCGCGGCATGGTGCAGGGCATGGACGACATGGTCGGCGGTGGCAAGGTCATCAAGGCCGAAGTTCCCCTGTCGGAAATGTTCGGCTACTCGACCGCGCTGCGTTCTGCGACGCAAGGTCGTGCCACGTACACCATGGAGTTCAAGCAGTACGCTGAAGCTCCCAAGAACGTGGCTGACGCCATCATCACCGCTCGCGGCAAGTAAGGCCCACCCCCTACTGCCTTCGGCAGCCCCCTCAAGGGGGCGCAGCCAACAGACCGGCAAAGCCGGATCTGTGGCTGCCGCTGGATCAGATCTGGTGCCGCGGCGAGGGGTGTGCTGTTTGCACCATCAATTCCATTGATGGTGCCGGGTTCGGGTGGTAACATCCGGCCCCTTCCCTTTATCGGGACCAATTTTTAGCCGGTCTTTGGCGCCACCTCGAACGAATCGGTGTGGTTGGTTTGCTGCCCATGGCGAGCCAGTGCTGGAGACCTAAAACACGCATGGGCAACTGTTCTTTGTTGGAGAAACAAATGGCAAAAGGTAAATTCGAACGGACCAAGCCGCACGTGAACGTGGGCACGATTGGTCACGTGGACCACGGCAAGACCACTCTGACGGCGGTCGACGCTGCTCCTGAAGAAAAGGCCCGCGGCATCACCATCAACACCGCTCACGTCGAGTACGAAACGGCCAACCGCCACTACGCTCACGTGGACTGCCCTGGCCACGCCGACTATGTGAAGAACATGATCACCGGCGCTGCCCAGATGGACGGCGCGATCCTGGTGTGCTCGGCTGCTGACGGCCCGATGCCCCAGACCCGCGAACACATCCTGCTGTCGCGCCAGGTGGGCGTGCCTTACATCATCGTCTTCCTGAACAAGGCTGACATGGTGGACGACGCCGAGCTGCTGGAACTGGTGGAAATGGAAGTGCGCGAGCTGCTGTCCAAGTACGACTTCCCCGGCGACGACACCCCCATCATCAAGGGTTCGGCCAAGCTGGCCCTGGAAGGCGACACCGGCGAGCTGGGCGAGCAGGCCATCATGCGCCTGGCCGAAGCCCTGGACACCTACATCCCTACGCCTGAGCGCGCTGTGGACGGCACCTTCCTGATGCCTGTGGAAGACGTGTTCTCGATCTCGGGTCGCGGCACCGTGGTGACCGGCCGTATCGAGCGCGGCGTGATCAAGGTCGGCGAAGAAATCGAAATCGTCGGTATCAAGGCCACCCAGAAGACCACCTGCACGGGCGTGGAAATGTTCCGCAAGCTGCTGGACCAAGGTCAGGCTGGCGACAACGTCGGTATCCTGCTGCGCGGCACCAAGCGTGAAGAAGTCGAGCGCGGCCAAGTGCTGTGCAAGCCCGGCTCCATCAAGCCGCACACGCACTTCACCGGCGAAATCTACGTTCTGTCCAAGGACGAAGGCGGCCGCCACACCCCGTTCTTCAACAACTACCGCCCTCAGTTCTACTTCCGTACGACTGACGTGACCGGTTCCATCGAGCTGCCCGCCGACAAGGAAATGGTCATGCCTGGTGACAACGTGTCGATCACGGTCAAGCTGATCGCCCCGATCGCCATGGAAGAAGGTCTGCGCTTCGCCATCCGCGAAGGCGGCCGTACCGTCGGCGCCGGCGTTGTTGCCAAAATCATCGAGTAATCGTTCTTTTTGAAAATCGGGGTGAGTTATCGCTCGCCCCATCGTTCTTTGGAAGCCAAGAAAATGCAAAGCCAAAAAATCCGTATCCGTCTGAAGGCCTTCGACTATCGTCTGATCGATCAGTCCGCACAGGAGATCGTCGAGACCGCCAAGCGTACCGGTGCTGTTGTTCGTGGTCCCGTGCCGCTGCCGACCCGCAAGCAGCGTTTCGACATCCTGCGTTCGCCGCACGTCGACAAGAAGAGCCGCGAGCAGTTCGAGATGCGCACCCACAAGCGTCTTCTCGATATCGTCGATCCGACTCCGCAGACCGTGGACGCGCTGATGAAGCTCGACCTCGCCGCCGGTGTCGACGTCGAGATCAAGCTCTGATCCGGGCGACAGAATCGAGGATAGGACCATGCGCTCCGGGGTGATCGCACAGAAGATGGGCATGACCCGCCTCTTCACCGAGGCCGGCGAGCACGTGCCCGTCACGGTGCTGCGACTGGCGCAATGC
>JACPOH010000298.1:0-11584 GCA_016185075.1 Aquabacterium sp.
TCCACTATGAATGCTTTCGCCCCCCTCATCGGTGTCATGGTCCTGTCCTTTGTGCTGGTCACGAACTTCTTCGTGGCTGCTTGGCGCTTGGGGGTCCTGCGCGCTTTCGGTCGCCGCCACAACCTGAGCTGGCGCACGCTCACAGCCGGTTCGCTGGCGGCCTGCCTGCCATTCGCGGGTGCCATCCTGGCGCTGACGCTGATCCCGTCTGACAACGGCGTGGACATCTCCTTGTCGGCCGCGCAACTCGCCATCCAGCTGGCGGGCAGCGGCCTGGTCATGCACCTCATCAACGACCAGCTCGTGATCTGGGGCCGTCAGCAAACGCAACTCTGAAGCCGACGCTGAAGCGGGCATGGGTCGGTAAGATGGCGCATGCACGCCGACACCCCTTACGCCGACCTCACGCCTGACCTTGTTCTGGATGCCCTCGAAGCCCTGGGCCAACGCGTCGACGGCCGACTGCTGCAGCTGAACTCGTACGAAAACCGGGTCTTCCAGATCGGGCTGGACAGCGGCCACTTTGTGGTGGCCAAGTTCTACCGTCCCGGGCGCTGGAGCGACGCGCAGATCCTCGAAGAGCACGCCTTCGCGCACGAACTGGTGGCCGCCGAAGTGCCCGCCGTGCCACCCATGACGCTGCACGCGGCACAAGAAGGGGCCAGCGTTCAAGGCGAGCCTCCGACACTGGGTTTTTTCAAGGGCCACCGCGTGGCCGTCAGCCACCGGCGTGGCGGGCGCTCGCCCGAGCTCGAAGACCTGAGCGTGCTGACCTGGCTGGGCCGCTTCCTGGCCCGCTTGCATGCAGTGGGTGCGCAGCGCCCCTTCTCGCACCGCCCGACGATGGGCGTGGAGCAAACCGGAAGACAGGCATGCCGATGGCTGGCCGACAGCGACAGCCTGCCCATCGAGCAGCGTGCCCAGTGGTTGGCCGTGGCCGATCAGGCACTGGCTCTGTGCCAGCAGGCTTTTGACCGCATCGATGGGCTGCGCCTGCGGCGCCTGCACGGCGACTGCCACCCCGGCAACATCCTGTGGACACCGGACGGCCCGCATTTCGTGGACCTGGACGACGCCTGCATGGGCCCCGCGGTGCAGGATTTCTGGATGCTGCTCAGTGGTGACCCGCGCGACCGCCAGATCCAGCTCAACGCCTTGCTGGACGGCTACGAATCGATCACCGAATTCGACTGGCGTGAACTCAAACTGGTGGAGCCGCTGCGCACGCTGCGCATCATCCATCACAGCGCCTGGCTGGCCCGTCGCTGGCACGACCCGGCCTTCCCGGCCGCCTTCCCCTGGTTCGGTACCGCCATGTACTGGCAACAGCAGATCGACCTGCTGCGCCAGCAGATCGACGTCATGCAGACGCCTGACGATCAACCCGCCTGGATGGTTGACTGACCGCGCGCCAGCCGCCATCGGACAGCCCCATCTGACCGAAAAAACGAGGCTTTGACATCCGGGTTCAAGCCTGGGGACGGCGTGCGTTTGTCGCACTCGGCGCCCCTTCGCCACGGCCACCGAGGCAGGGCCATAGTAAGGTCGCGGCACTGCTTTTGATGTCTCGATTGCAAGGAGCACCACGCATGGCCATCGCGGAAAAGATCGATCAACCGGGCTCGGGCATCAGCGACTGGCTGCTCGAACTGACGATCGGCCTGGTGGCCGTGGCACTGGGGCTGGGTGTGTGGGCGTACACGCACTGGTCGTCCCCCAACACGAGCCAGAGCCGCCCCAAGCCTGTGTGGCTCAACATGCCCAAGGTCACGGCGCAAACGGCCGACGGCAGAATGGTCAACATCAAGGTGAACCTTCGACTGGCCAATGGCCATGATGCGGACGCGCTCGAGCCTCACATCCCCGCGTTCACCACGCTGCTTCAGGAAGCCAGCACCGACATCACCCGTGACGACCTGAGGGACCAGGCCGGTATCGTGCAATTCGGCAAAGCCGTCAAAGCCTCGTTCAACCGCTACCTCAAGACGCACGACGTTGCAGCCCGCGTCAAGGACGTCGCGTTCGACGAGCTGATGCCACTGCCCTGAGGTGCTGGCGCATGGCTTGGCGACGGGTCGCCAACAGGGCGAACACGGCCAAGGCGACCAGGCTGAAGGCGTCCACGCTGCCGCCACCACCGCCACCAGATGAGGTGCTGGTGTTCGTGGCGGGCACCGTGGTACCCACATACACCCATTGATCCAGGTAGGCCGAGCGCCCGGCATCGTCCTGCACCTGCAAACGCACCTTGAATGCGCCCGCACCCGTGGGCGTCAGCTGGGTCTGCACGCTGTTGCTCGACCAACCGTTTGCATTGACGATCCCCCCGCCATCGAGCACCTGCCAGTCATAGCTGGCGATGCTGGTACCCACCGGGCTGACCATGGACTGCGCCGCACTGAGGTAGACGGGTTGGTTGGGCTGCGGCGAGGCCTGGGTGGAGGGGTTGACCGTGATCACCGCCACCGGGTCGGTCAGGGCCGCCTGCACCGCCGCATCCACATCCAGCATGCCGGCGCCACAAGTCTGGGTGGTGCAATAGCACACAAGCTGTTCAGCAGCGCTGGGCGCCACGCAGTTGCCACTCGCGTTGGCATCCCCCGAGCCGGGAAAGGCACGTGCATGGCGCCTCAACAGCGATGAGACCGCCGCCGGCGTGAGGCTGGAGCGCGCCTCCAGCAACAGCGCCACCGCACCGCTGACCTGAGGTGCCGCGAAGCTGGTTCCGTTGGCCCAGCGGCTGGTCTGGTCCGTGTAGATGGACCCGCCATTGGCGTTGCTCAATGGGTCCTTGTCGCCCCTGTTCGTTGTGGTGAGCATGGTGTACAGGCAAGGCCCGGTGTCGCCGTTGACACAGTTGCCAGCCGGTGCGCTCAGGCTGACCTCCGGCCCCAGCGAGGAATACCCGACCTTGGTCCCGACATGCCGCAGCCCCGCCACGGTGATCACGCCCGGGCAGTTGGCCGGCGTGGACACCGCCAGGCCGTTGTCATTGCCAGCCGAGGCCACGATCACCACATGACGTGCCGTGATGTCGGCAATGGCATCCTTGTAGGCCTGTGAGCAGGCGTCTGCGCCCCCCCAGACTCATGTTGATGACGCGGGCTGGCGTGGAGGGCGCGACGATCCTGTTCGGCCCTGTCCCCACATCTTCACCCGAGGCCCAGCGCATACCCGCAATGATGTCCGAATCCCAGCCACCGCATTTGCCCAGTGCCCGCACAGGCAGGATCATGGCACCCGGTGCCACCGAGGCGCCGCCAATCCCGTTGTTGGCCTCCGCGCCGATGATGCCGGCCACCTTGGTGCCATGCCAGTCGCTGGTCGCTTGCACCTTGCAGTCCACGGTCACACCGAGCTCGGCACTGATGGCGTCGATGCCGGCCTGGTCCACCCAGTCGCCCAGGTCAGACGCGTCGGCGCTGCGGCCAGCGACCGGCAAGCCCGACACGGACTTGTAGCTGATCATGTTGTAGCCGGCGCGCAGCTTGTTGAGCAGATCAGGGTGATCGGCACGCACGCCGGTGTCCACCTCGGCCACCGTGACCCCTGTGCCCCGGACCGTGTTCCACGCGGCCTGCGCGTTGATGGCCGCCGCGGGCGCATCCACGCCGGGCGTGCGCAAGAACCATTGCCCCGCCGCCACATTCGGGTTGCCCACATCCGAAAACAGAGGGTCATTGGGGTACACGCTGTGCAGCCTGCGCAGGCGGTCTGGCACGGCGTACAGCACATCGCTGTCTTTGGCCAGCACGGCCGCCAGCGCCTCGGAACTCATGCCTTGCGCCATGGCCACGTGCACATGCGGGCCGAGCTCTCGCCCATCCTGCACCACCAGCCCGCGCCGCTGCCCCAACCTTTGCATCGCTTGCGGAGACTGCCCCGAAGACGCCACAGACTGCACCTGAACCACGCTGTTGCGCAGCACGCTGGCGTCGGGCTTGAGCTTGACGATGACACGGCCGTAGGCGCCGTCTACCGCATGCGCCAGCGGCGCCACGGCCAGCAACAACAGCCCGCCCCACTGTGACCAGGACCTCGCCAGATGCGCCCGGCTCATCGCTGCTGCCTTTTGGGGACCCATGAACTGCTTACCTTTTCAAACCTTTTCGGACAAACCGTGAACACCGTCATCAAAATGCCTCATTTCGCAGCACGCCAGGGTTCATCCCAGGGGGAACCCGGGTTCCTCAACGCTTGCCAACAAGGTTATCCACAGGATACGGGGATAAGTCCATCGCCGGACGCGCGATTTCGGCGACATGGCAGGGACTCCTGCAAGGGTAATGCCCAAAATTGACGATGTGCAGCGCTACAGTGGCCCGGTTCAACGCTTTACCAACAGGAGGTTCCACACATGAAACACGTTCATTTTTTGTCCATGTCGGCGCTGATGCTCGCGCTGGCGGGCTGCACCACGCCCTACGGCCATCAAGCACAGGGTGGCGACAGCGCCCCCGGCATGGGCAGCGACGAACATCGGATGATGGGAGGCCAGGGCATGATGGGCCAAGGCATGATGCAGGGCATGGCCATGGCCACCTTGAGCCCCACCCAGGGCAACACGGCGCGCGGCATGGTCGTCTTCCATGACATGCACGGCCACATGATGGTCCACGCGCACATCACAGGCGTCGCCCCCAATTCGGAACACGGTTTTCACCTGCATGACATCGGCAGTTGCGCCAGCACGGACGGCACCAGCGCAGGCGGCCACTTCAACCCCGGCAAGACCGCCCACGGCCCACAGGACGGCGAACACCATGCCGGCGACATGCCCAGCCTGAAGGCCGATGCCGAAGGGGTGATCGACCAGAAGTTCATGCTGCACGGCGTGACGATCAAAGGTGACGCCAACAGCATCGACGGCCACAGCGTGATCCTGCATGCCAATGCCGACGACTACAAGACCCAGCCAGCGGGCAACTCAGGCCCCCGCATCGCCTGCGGCGTGATTGCCACGCACCCCTGAACCCACTGATCAATGCGGCCACAGCCTGCCTGCCTTCACAGCAGGCTGGACCCGACATTGATGGTCAGGGCGACCAGGCTGGTGTTGAACAGGAACGCCAGCACGCAATGCACCAGCCCGACACGCCGCATGCCCGAACTGGTGATGGACACATCCGCCGTCTGGCCAGACGTGCCGATCACGGCGGCAAAGTAGAGAAAGTCGAGGTAGTCCGGATCCGGCGTGTCCGGGAACTGCAAACCACCGGGCTGCCCATCCAGCCTGGCCGCGTAGAAATCGTGCGCGTAATGCAAGGCTAACATCACCTGCGTGAACGCCCAGGACGACAGGATGGTGCCGCCCGCCAGTGCGATGTGTGCCATGCGGGCTGCGCCGGTGAAGTCCTTCGCCACCGACAGCTCCGCCACGATGGAGCCCAGGCTGGCGAGGGCCGCAATCACCACCAGGGTCAGGATGGCCAGCGCGCCTTCGTCCTGCTCGCAGGCGCGCCGCTGGATCTGATCCCGGCTTGAATTCGCCATCATCCAGCCCGCCAACGCCAGATAGACCAAGGCGCCCACGTTCCAGCCAATGATCCAGCGCGTGATCTCGCGCGTGGCCCAGTGCAGAGGCAGCAGCAGTGCCACGACCATGCCCAGGCTCCCGGCCATGAACAAGCGCGGCCGAATGTGGATTTGCCGCAGCAGCGGCATCGTTTGCAGGCTCATGCCACCGATCATAGCCACGGCGAGCGCCCGGGTCAGGCCTTGCCTGGGTGCAGGCTCATCGGCGGCACGAACCTGACCATCACCGACACGGCTGCCATGAGCGCGACCACCACCCACTGGCCTTCATGGATGGCACCGACCAGCGCATGCCGAGCCAGTTCGAGCAAGGCTGCACCACCAGCCAGTGTGGCGTGGCCGCAGTGAGCTGGGTCAAGGCCAAGGCCGCCAGCCAGAACAGCACCACACCCACGTACAGCATCCGGTTGGGTGATGACAGACGCGTCACGATGCGGCCGTTGGCAATACTGCCCACCGTGATGAACACCGCGAAAGGCGTGATCAGCAGGCCAGCCTGTTTGGGTGACAGCCCGAAACCACCCTGAAACATCAAGGGCGCGTAGTACATCACCGCGAACAGGCAAAAGCCCATGGACAGCGACAGCGCGAACAGGGGCACCAGATGGCGGTCAGACAACAAACTCATGGGCAACACGGGGTTCGGGCAACGCCGCTCCCACCAGACCAAGGCCCCCAGCGACACCGCCATCGTGCCAGCGAGCACCAGCAACCAGGCCGCTGGCTTGTGCTGCGGCCACAACTCGACCAGCAACTGCATGCTGCCCAAAAACAGCGCGATCACCAACGCGCCTTGCCAGTCCATCGGCTTGGGCTCGTGCTCGGCGTGGCGGATATGCGGCAGGTAGCGCGACACGAACACGAGGCTGGCCAGCCCCACCGGCAGGTTGACAAAAAACACCGAGCGCCAGCCCCAGTGCTCGGTCAGGTAGCCCCCCATCGACGGCCCCACCGCATTGGCCAGCCCGAAGCTGGTGCTGAACATGACCTGCCAGCGCAAGCGCGACCTGGGATCGGGGAACAGATCCGGGATACAGGCAAACGTGGTGGCTACCAGCATGCCGCCACCGATGCCTTGCACGCCACGCGCCAGTACCAGCTGCAACATGGTCTGCGCCCAGCCGCACAGCATCGATGCCCCCGTGAACAGCACGATGGCCGCCAGGACAAATGGTTTGCGCCCGTGCTCATCGCCCAACTTGCCAAAGATCGGCACCGTGATGATGGACGTCAACAGGTAAGCCGTGCCTACCCAGGCATACAGCTCGAAGCCATGCAGCTCGGCCACCACCGTGGGCAAGGCCGTGCCGATGACCGTCTGGTCCAGAGCCACCAGGATCAGCACGAAGCACAGGCCCAGCATGGCCAGCAGGGTCTGGCGAAAACCCAGTGTTGCGGAAAGGGGCGGGTTCACCACGTCAAAGCTGTTGATCAGAGATCACAAGAGCTTACCTGCTTGCCCTAGACTGTGGTGCCGAGTCTGTCCGGACGGGACCACCACCATGACCACCGCCAAGCCCACCCCGCTCCACCCTGTCGTCGCCGACGTCACCCAACGTATCCGTGAGCGCAGCGCGGGCAGCCGCGCCGACTACCTCGCCATGGTGGCCGCAGCCAGCCGCACCGAGCCCCAGCGCAAGGGCATGGGCTGCGCCAACCTCGCCCACACCTTTGCTGCCGCACCTGCGCAAGACAAGCTCGCCATCCGCGAAGCCCGGCGAAGCAACATCGGCATCGTCACCGCCTACAACGACATGCTGTCGGCCCATCAGCCCTACGCCACCTACCCCGAATTCATCAAGCAGGTGGCGCGCGAAGCCGGTGGCGTGGCGCAGGTGGCGGGCGGTGTACCGGCCATGTGTGACGGCATCACGCAAGGCGCCGAAGGCATGGAGCTGTCGCTGTTCTCGCGTGACGTGATCGCCCTGGCCACCGCCGTGGCCTTGTCCCACAAGGCATTTGACGCCGCCCTGTACCTGGGCATCTGCGACAAGATCGTACCGGGCCTGTTGATCGGGGCGCTGCGCTTTGGCCATCTGGCCAGCGTGTTCGTGCCCGCCGGCCCCATGGCATCCGGCCTGCCCAATGACCAGAAGGGCAAGGTAAGACAGCAATACGCGCAAGGCCTGGTCAGCCGCGAGGCCCTGCTTGAAGCCGAGGCGCAGTCATACCACAGCCCAGGCACCTGCACCTTCTACGGCACGGCCAACTCCAACCAGATGCTCATGGAGATCATGGGCCTGCAGCTGCCCGGCTCGGCCTTCGTGAACCCGGGCACGCCAATGCGTGACGCGCTCACGGCCCATGCCGTGCGCCGCGCCCTCGCCTTGAGCCACGATGGCACCCAGCCCACACCGATCGCCCACATCGTCGATGAAAAGCCCGTGGTCAACGGCATCGTGGGCCTGCTGGCCACAGGCGGCTCCACCAACCACACCATCCACCTGGTGGCCATGGCCCGCGCAGCCGGTGTGCTGATCGACTGGGATGATTTCTCGGACCTGTCTTCCGTGGTGCCCCTGCTGGCGCGCATCTACCCCAATGGCTCGGCCGATGTGAACCATTTCCATGCTGCGGGTGGCATGGGCTTCCTGATCCGCGAACTGCTGGATGCCGGCCTGCTGCATGCCGAGGTGAACACCGTGGCCGGCACCGGCTTGCGGCACTACACGCAAGAGCCCACGCTGGAAACGGGCACGCTCAGCTGGCGCGACGCCCCCTTGCAAAGTGGTGACCTGAGCGTGCTGCGCCCGGTGGCCGAGCCCTTCAGCGCGGATGGCGGTTTGAAGCTCATGCGCGGCAACCTGGGGCGTGCGGTCATCAAGGTCTCGGCCGTCAAACCCGAGCACCGCGTGGTACGCGCGCCCGCCATCGTCTTCCATGATCAACAAGACGTGCTGGATGCCTTCGAAGCCGGCCAGCTGGAGCGCGACTTCGTGGCCGTGCTCACCTACCAGGGCCCGCGTGCCAACGGCATGCCCGAACTGCACAAGCTCACGCCCGCCTTGAGCGTGCTGCAAGACAAAGGCTTCAAGGTGGCTTTGGTGACGGACGGTCGCATGTCAGGTGCATCCGGCAAGGTGCCCACGGCCATCCATGTCAGCCCGGAGGCGCTGGACGATGGCCCCATTGCCCGCGTGCACACCGGTGACATGATCTTGCTCGATGGCCAGATCCAACATGAGCACACCTGCCCCCCTGCCCTCGTTCCAGTCCCGCGTGGTGCCCGTCATCGCCCTCAGCGATGCCCATCAGGCCGTGCCCCTGGCCCGAGCCCTGCTGGCGGGTGGCATCGACGTCATCGAGATCACGCTGCGCCACCCCTGCGCGCTGGATGCCATCAAGGCCGTTGCCGATGAAGTGCCTGACATGGCACTGGGGGCCGGCACTTTATTGCAGGCTGCGGATGTCGAGAAAGTGATGCGCGCGGGGGCTCGCTTCGGGCTGTCGCCTGGTCACACGCCCGAATTGCTGGACGCCGTGATCGCGCAAGGCCTGCCCTTCGTGCCTGGGGTGATGACGCCCAGCGAAGTCATGTATGCGCGTGACCGCGGCTTCAGGCTGCTCAAGCTCTTTCCCGCTGCGCAGGCCGGTGGCCAGCAGATGCTCAAGGCGCTGGCTTCGCCGATCCCCGATGTGCGCTTCTGCCCGACAGGTGGGGTCAATGAAGACAACTTCACCGCGCTGCTGGCCGAGCGCAACGTCGCGCTGGTGGGGGGCTCGTGGCTGGCGCCGCTGGCTGATATCGAAGCGGGCCGTTGGGATCTCATCACAGGGCGGGCGCAACGTGCGACCGATAAGCTCGCGGCAACATGACAAAGCCCGGGCGCAGGGATACGCCAGGGCTTTTGATCGCGGAATGTGTTGGTAGGCCGTGTTGGACTTGAACCAACGACCAAAGGATTATGAGTTGGCGGGCAACGGTGTGTACCTAGCAAAGTGTACCGGAAGCAACCGTAGCCTAAAAGAGCTGAAAGTACTTTGGTGACAGTAACTTAGCGAAGTTTTCCGGAATCGGTCAAAGCTGATGACTGTACCGCTGGTGTACCGAGAACGTCGGTACACCTAGTGTTGAAGCCTGCGCGAAATCCGGGGTCATCAGCAGCCCAGGAGAGCCCGTAGCCTGCGTTGCTAGGCGCACCGAGTCAGAACGGCGGCTCATCAAGAACTGATGGACACAGGGGCTCAGCAACGTCGGAGGTGCCGGTCTGGAACGGATGAGCGTGGTTTCCTTGTTGCCAAATGCAGCAAGGAATGCGTACGGAAACTCCGTTGCATCAAAGGGTTGAAGGGCCAGGTCAGAGATGGCCTGTTCGATTTCTACTGCGTTCACTTTTTTTGCGCCCAAGTCTTATCGCTTCCCCATCAACGGGGAGCGTCCGATCTTCTCGGACGATGTTTTCTGTTTGGATGGCGGTGAAAGCGGCTCGAACGCCTCACCCGGCTTCCAGTTGCCAACCGCGTAGACCCGCTGGTCTCGCAAGCCCTGTACACCGTCGCCCCAAGCTATCAACATGCGCTTGCCGATGTCGTTGAAGTCAGGGTGCGTGGCCATTGCCTCCCTCACCTGCTTGCCCACATCGGCCACAGCATCACTGATCGCTTCAACCATCTGCGCCTGCTCTTTCGGCTGAACGCCAAAGGTAGCGGCAATGAACTTCTGCAAGTTCTTACCTGGCGTCCAAGTCTTCTTGCCCATGAACTCGATGCCCGGCGGGTTGTGCTGAAAGCCTGCGTACACGCTGGTGGTCAGCATGTCGTACGCAGGCGATAAGTGCACGTCGGCACGGCTGGTGTACAGCAGCGCCAGGTTCTTGGCGTGGCAGTCGGCATTGCGCAGCGCGTAGGTCAGCAGCAAAGTGGTGGCCAGTTGCCTGAAGGTTTCCAGCCTGCGCTCAGCAGGCACGTGGTCGCGCACGGCTTTGGCAATGCGCTCCCAGGTGGTGTCGTACTTCGCCGCAGGCCTCAAGCCAAGCAAGGAACAGAAGTCTTCCATGCCCCAGTGAGGCTGGCCGTGCTCGTTCACATCAAAGCGGTGCACGACCAATGCCTGGCCATCGTCTGACACTTCCGTCTTGGCCGTGGGCATGACCCTCGATGCCACCTGCATGCACAGGTGCTCGTTCAAGGCCACAAAGGGCAGTTGCTTGCTTGAGCCCTTGATGATGTGCCGCCGCGTGATCAGGCTTGCTTTCTTGTGCGCGGCCAATGGCGAGCCTACAGGCTGCGCTTCTTCGGCCTCATCCAGGAACTTAGGCACCACACCCGACACACCGCTGGTGGCATGTTGGCGGACCAGTTCAGCGAAGGCCTCTTCAGAGTTGTCGCCCTTCAGCAGGGCTGCCACCTCGATGGGCTTGGCCGGTTGGTTCAGCTCGGCACCCGTGGCAGCCACCTGGATGCGCCCCACCATGTTGCGGCCGATGACCGACAGCAAGGCTATCGGGCTTGCACCAATGTGTGGCCCAAACTGCTCTTGCAGCACTTGCAGCAAGTAGCCCTCGGGCAAGTTCATCTGCAGCACAGGCGGCAGTTGGTCGTCCCACACGTAGGACTCGGTTCGCACCGGCATCGTGAGAGAGACAAAGTCGTCAGGCCCAGTGTTGGCGTGGTAGCTCAGGACGCTTTTGAAGTCGCCCGATTGCTCCAGCACGGCCACATCGCGGCCCATGACGTAGACCGAGAGCTTCATGCCTGGTTGCGCTCACGGCGCAGTTCATCGAGCGTGCCTGCCTGGCCCGTTGGGATGATGTTGAGCTCCATGCCCAGCACGGCCAACACAGCCAGCAGCTTGCGGGCGCCGAACTCGGCACCGCGCCCCCGCTCGAAGCGGGACAGGGATTCGGGGGTGATGCCAGCCTGCTCAGCGACCACCTGCTGACGCAGGTTCAGCGCCTTGCGGCGCTCGGCGACGGCTTCACCTAGCTCTTGGAGGGTTTGCATTTGATATTTATATCAAAATAAAGCGATTTCGCCTATTTTCTTGACAGAAATATCAATAAAAATGCACTTGGTAGGCCGTGTTGGACTTGAACCAACGACCAAAGGA